>CALIJO010000059.1 GCA_938017655.1 uncultured Candidatus Saccharibacteria bacterium | reverse complement strand
CCCTCAATCTCTCCAATTTTGATACCTCGAATGTGACGGATATGCGCTCTATGTTTAATGGTATGACCAACTTAGCGTCTTTAGATATTAGTAGCTTTAATACTAAAAATGTCGAAAATATGTCTGGTATGTTCTCGCTGTTGCGAAAAATTGAACATCTAGACCTTAGTCATTTTAGAACCGACAAGGTGACAAATATGGGGTCAATGTTCTATCAAATGACAGCACTAAAAACTATCAATCTCTCCAATTTTAATACAGCAAACGTTACCGACATGTCTAGTATGTTTTCAATGGACGATAATCTAACAGAACTAGATTTAAGATCATTCACTACGCCAAAGGTGGAAAATTTCGGTTATATGTTTGCGAGTTTTACTACAGATAATCGACTGACTAGAATCTATACTTCGGGTGACTGGGATATTTCACGCGCAGTCTCTGCAGGCGTTGTTGCGCCTAAGAATGTTTTAGTTTTTGCTAATCGTGTGAATTTAGTGGGGAACAATGGCTGGTCTTCATCTACTCCAAATAATGTTGGGCTTGAAGCTCTCCGTATTGATCGATCTGGAGCTCCAGGCTACTTTACACTTAGACCGTAAACTCCTCACATCTCGACAAAACGCTAATTTTTTGTTATAATTCCTGATTGATTTAAGTATATTAATGGGACTAAAAACGTGGAAGAAACAACAAAAAATAAGGGGCTACTCTCTCCGGGCGGTAAAGCACTCCTGAAGGATAATCCAGACAATTACATCAAGATTCGTGGCGCTAGGCAGAATAATCTGAAGAATATCGACCTCGATATCCCACGCGACAAACTCGTGGTGATTACCGGGCTTTCTGGTTCTGGTAAATCTAGCCTCGCCTTCGATACGATTTATGCTGAAGGCCAGCGTCGCTATGTCGAGTCACTTTCCTCTTATGCGCGTATGTTTCTCGGTGTGATGGATAAGCCGGATTTTGATACGATTACCGGACTTTCACCAGCCATCTCTATTGATCAAAAATCTACCTCGAGAAACCCGCGCTCGACTGTCGCTACTGTCACGGAAGTTT
>CALIJO010000058.1 GCA_938017655.1 uncultured Candidatus Saccharibacteria bacterium | reverse complement strand
TGTAAAAAGGTAATAGCCGTCGAAAAGGATCCGGAGACTGCAAAAAAATTACAGGCAAACCTGGAACGTCAAAAAATTTCTAATGTGGAAATTTTTGTGGGTGATCTTAGGGAGCTAAAACTACCAAATGAGCCTTACAAGATTTTTGCTAATCCACCTTTTTCCCTGTCCGCTGAAGTGTTTTATAAATTACTCAATTTGGAAAATCGGGATGGACAAATAGTTGAACTAGAAAATAAAAACCATCGACGACCAGATGCGATTTATTTGATTCTACAAAAACAACTGGCCTTAAAATTAATTATTACAGAGAGGCACTATACTAGCCAACTCGGCAGAATTCTAGCTAAAAATTATGCGACCCGAATCCGGTTACCTATGAAAGAGACTGATTTTACGCCGCCTCCACATGTGCCGACTGTTTTATTTGAAGCGAAACAGTTTACTTTAAGCCCTGAGCCAGGAACCGCTCAACATAACTGTAGTCCCAGCTAGTATCAAAGCCAGAGGTCGCAAAGGAGCCAAATTTAAAGCTTGGCATACCGCCTAAATTGTATCGCCCCATAAAAGTGGTGGCTTCAGCAGTATTTTGCTTAACCTTATCTAGCATCTTATGTTCAGATAAACATTCGTTAAAGGAAGGATCGAGATTAACTTCTTTAGCAATGCTCTGCCAATATGCGGGAGTGAGATCCTTGATGGCTGGCGCATTTTTAGAAGTACCAATGCCCTTACTTTGATAATCTTGCCAAAGGCGACGAATCACCTGGTGGTAGTAATCCCAGAATCTATTCTGTTCAGTAGCGCAGGCCACGGCCTCGGCGCTCATTCTTGAAAAGCCATAGCGGTCCATATTATTTTCAGACAAAAAGTCAGTGACACGTAGTTCAAAAACGATATCGTGATCTTTGAGATACTTTTCAAATTTTTCCTGATTCTCTAGAGTGAGGCGTGAGAAGACCGTACAATACGGACACATCACATCGGTTACCATGACATAATGATTCTTGGCGTTTTTATCACCTAAAATCGTGCGTTCGTCGCGAATACTATTTAAATCTTGATTCTTGGGTGCAGAAGTGAGGGCTAATGCAAGAAAAACTACAATGATAACACCAATCACAATAAGACGAATAGCGCGGCTAAACATATTGGGGCTAGTATGTTCTTCGTAGTCTTTAGGGTCGGTAGAATCTATTTGATGATGATCATTTTTACTCATGTTTTTCTCCTTCGAATTTATCGTGGGATTTTACTTACTGATATTTCTCCGCCTCAAAAATTATATATGCCTCATAGCCAAGTTTTTGAAAAACGAAGAGTGCCATAATTAAGGAGATGACATTAAGAATAATGGAAACGGTACCAATTAACGC
>CALIJO010000057.1 GCA_938017655.1 uncultured Candidatus Saccharibacteria bacterium | reverse complement strand
GCCAACACACCCTGCAATGCGAAGATTAGCCAGTGGCTATCAATATATTTTCGCTTGATTGACATATAATTTTCCTTTATTAATTCTTATGTTTATTTTAGCATAAAAAAGAAAAATAATGCAGAGCTTACTGAAATATCACAAAAAACCTCGAATTCGTTTCATAAATTCGAGGTGGCTTAATCGACTTTGAAAAATTAGACGTGACGTACTTTGCGACGCAGGGTTTCAATTGGTAGAGTTTTAGTGTAATAGGGTATTTTATCCAAGACAAAATCTCTAGCTTCAAGGTATTTCAATTCTTCTACACCAAATCCACGCTTAAAAACCGAGACACCATAGAAGCGATGCTTGGTGTCGTTTTCGTCAACAATACCCCAAAAATTGTAACGTTTAATACCACGCTTTCTCGCGTCACGCATAGCCTCCATATGAAGAAGCGGGGCGCCGGAATATTTAGTGCCGAGTTCGGAGGAAACGCCGTAATGATAAGAGGCTTCATTGCCATAAAAAATCATGAAATTTTCGGCGAGAATTTCACCATTGAGCTTGGCAATATAGAGTACCGCCTCGTCATTTTTAGCAAAAGCGGCAAATTGCTTGGTGAGGAAGTCCTCAGAAAAGGCATAAAAGTCGTGGCGTTTAGCAGTTTGTAATTCAATTTGATAAAAATCATGAATCGCTTTCGGGTCGGAAGTTTTTTCGATGGTGATTTGATTTTTCTCGGCCTTGCGAAGAGCGCGGCGCAGGCGCTGACGCATATTTTTAAGAATTTCTTCTTCCGAATTTTCTAGATTGAGCACACCGGCAAATTCCACCGAAAGATACATCGGGGCCTTGCGGAAGCCGAGCTGCTGAAAAGTCTTCGCATTCTCTGGGGTATTCTGAAGCTGAGGACGCACACGAACAAAAGTACATTTTAATTTTTTTGCTTGCAGCTTCATGTCGTCGAAAATCAGTTTTTTAACTTCCTGGTTAATCCAATCAAAAATCGGTCCACCAGCTACGGCAAGATGACGTCCACGCTTGGCTGGTTCGACTTCGCCAGCATAAACTCCGACGAGCTGATTATTTTCGTCATAGATACCACGACGCACAATATCAAAACCACGAGAACGATAGAATTCATAAAAATCCCAGGATTGCAAAAAATTAGCATCAGGATGACTCGTAACGAATTCATCCCACTCAGATTGTTTTTCGACGGTTTTGACGGTGTATTTCATGGTTTCCTTTTTAATTTATAGATGACGTTTTTTGCGACGAGCGTCTTCGACTAGACGAATCAGACCGTAGTGAAGTTTTTTAACTGGAAGGTCATGAGCATGGAGATAATCAAATTTTTCACCACCAAAGCCAGTCTTGAAGGTAGTAACACCGGCGAATTTATGATTTTTTTGGCCGGCAGGAGCAATTCCCCAGAGATTATAACGAATTTTGCCTTGCTTTTTTAGGTCTCTCATTACATACCATTGAAGTGCATAGGCGCCTGGGAATTTATAATTTAATTCAGTGGAAGCCGCCTCAAAGTAGTCACCTTCTAGAGTATCAGTTAAAACTAAGCCGTAAGCTACTGGTTTGCCATCGAGGGTGGCGCGGTAAATCTGAAGATCAGAGCCGAAAGCCTTAGCGTAGGCATTGAGATCCTTGCGACGTGGCGGAATAAAGCCTTGACGTTTGGCAGTTTCAGCCTGAATCTGATGAAACTCACGGAGAATTCCAGGGTCGTTAGATTTTTTCACCTTGAAATTCAGTTTCTCTGAGCGACGCACCTCGTAGCGAGTTTGACGACGCATATTTTTCAAAAGATCCTCTTCAGATTGAGTGAGATCGACAAAGACGGTATTTTCAGCATGAAGAAAATAGGAAGCGGAAAGTGACGGAATTGATTCGATGAGTGCACGATTTTCTGAGGTCTCCTCGAGATTTGGACGAAAACGCACGAAGACGCAATTATTTTGCTTGGCATAGCGGTAAATCTCAGCCATAGCCAGCTCCAATTCATCACGATTAGCATAATCCAGAATCGGTCCGCACGGAATCTCCAGAAAACGGCCACGCTTAGCGTCTTTTATGATGGCAAGACAATAAGATTTTTCGCTAAACATCAGAAAGATTGGTTTATGACCAATGCATTTATTGACTTCAAACCACTGCTTAGATTGTAAGAAATTAGTATGGGGGGCGGCATGACGAAGTGTGTCAATTCGCTCAATTTCAGGTTGAGAAAGTGATTTTTTGATAGCAAACGGAACGATTTTTTCGCCTTGAGAATTAATTTCATATTGATTAATGAGATGCCTAGCCTCAGCAAGCTCAAAAATATTTAACCAATTTGGCAGATTAATCAGATGTTCAGCAGCAAAAACCGCATTCGGGCAAGCTTTTTCGTCAAAATTAGCTTGGGTATAGTATCTCTCTGGTGAGACTGGTGAGCTATACCAAATATCATCCATAATGAAGCCTGCAGCCGTGAGTTTTTCGAGCAATTCTTCCCGATTTTCCACAAAATAGAATCGACGAAGTGGGGCGCGGTGTTGGAGTTTTTTCAGATCACGCAAGGCGAGTTTAGCCTGCCAATGGGTGAGGCGAATAGAATTATCTAGCTTGGCATCGGCGGATTTCTGAATTTGGTGAGTCTTCAAGAGAAAGGCAGTGTAGAGGCGTCCAAAATTAAGGCGACCAAGCTGCAGATGAAATAAAGCACGGGTAATGGCGCCAAAAAGTGGATATAGACGAGTGCGAAAACGATCGGTAAAGCTTGGTAGATTGACTGGAACGGCGAAGGATTTTTTGCGCTTATCGGTTTTACGAAGAAATAGCAAGCCACCAGAGATTAAATCGAGAGATTTACCCTTACCAAAGCTCATAATCACGGCATCACCGACCATGCCAGCTTCACGGCCATCGGCGTAATCCATACCGATACAGTGCGCAAGATCTTCGATTAGAGCAAGATTGTATTTTCTAGCGACAGATTCAATGCCGACAATATCGCAGGGGTAAGCTAAATTATTCTGCACAATCACCGCTTTAATTTCTGGATTTTTCGCGCAAGCTTTTTCGAGGGTTTTAGCGTCAAAATGGAGATTATTTAGATTCACATCAAGATAAACTGGCTCGCAGCCGGCACTTCGCACCGCTTCCACTACCGCGAAGCAGGTTAAGGCAGTAATCGCAACTTTGTCGCCTGGTTTAATGAAACACCTTAAGGCTTCAGAAAGTGCAGTACGGCCTGAACCATAAAGCGCGACGTTTTCCGCTGCTACTTGATAACGATTAGCGACATAGGCTTTTAATTTTTCGGAATCTTTTTTGAAGCCAAAAGCAAATAACTGTCTGAGCGTCTTTTTCAAACCAAATTGACTAGCGTGGGCAATGAATTTCATTAGGCAAGCACCTCATTGATGGCCTTCGCCAGACCTTTAGGGTCATCGATATACGGAGCGTGACGCCACTTTTCGGAAGAGTAAAAAGTACTACCAGAAATCAATTCATGGAGCTTCTGACCTTGACGAAGTGGGGTAATTTGATCATTTTCACCCCAAAGAATCGAAGTTTTAACTTTAACGCGAGAAGGGTCGAGGTTTTTGTCGGATTCATGCATATTAGCCAGAGTCTTCTTCATATTTTCAGGTGCATGGGCATAGTCAGAGGCCCCAACTAACTTATGAAAAATCCTACGTAAAATCGGCACTCGCTTAAAAATACCAAAAGCTTTACTGAGTCCGCGTAAAAGATCACGTTTCAAGGATTTTTCATAAATACCCGCACTATCGAGAAGAATTAAATGTGAAAGTTTTTTCGGATGCTTGATAGTGAGATTCATTAGAATACGGCCGCCATTACTATGTCCGAGTACCACAGCTTCATCTGGAAGCTCACGCTTGGCCCAGCGTACATAATCATTAATGGTCCAAACTTTTTGGCTTTGCTCCGTCAGGCCCGGGACATGCAACATTTTAACTTCGATTTTGTATTTATCACGTAAAATTTCAATGGTTTTGGCCCAAGGTTCAACGGTGTAGGTCCAGCCATGAATAATGTATAAAGTTTTCATTAGTTAAGTCCCCTTTTTTCACGGCGCTTTTCTGCAGCTTTTTCGCGACGTGGCAGACGCTCAGTGTCTTTTGAATTTAATAATAATTTTTCGATAATCCATTCGAGATATTGGCTACCCTTAAAGAGGATGGTTTCTCCATTTACGGCATTTTGCTGAATGAATTCGAGAGCTTTTTTCGGGTCATCAAAGGAATTTACCTTAATCCCCTGCTTCTTGAGGATTGGATAGGTGTATTCGTGGGTACGCCGACCGATTAATATTACCTGTTCAGGCTCAGATGCAATAATCGCATCGGCGAGTTTTTCGTGCTCATGTTGTTCAATGCTACCCTGTTCTACCATATCGCCAATCACCAACCACTTATGATCGGTATGCATAACGCGATACATTTTAAGGATCGACTCCATAGAAATCAGGTGAGCGTTATAGCTACTATCGATGATTTTTAGATTATTGATGCCTCTAAGGAAAGTATTACGTCCAGGGGCTTCACGCATATCGGAAAAATCATTCGGCATCTGAATGTGGAGATATTCGCAAAGTTTAGCAAGCATGGATAATTGAATCGCAAGATCACGCTGCATAGGATTTTTGAATGTAATAGTAAATTCACTTAGCTTAGGCTGGCTAGAGAAATTCATAACGAACTCAGTTTTATTTGGATAAACGGTATATTTTAGCAATTCGCTCTTACTACATTTAATGACTTCAGCCTTAGTTTTGCCTTTGGCGACAATTTTATCAATCGCACGATTCATTAAATCGACATCCTTGTCGATGAGGATTAATTTTTGAGTATTTTCTGGTAAAGTAGCGAATTCATGCGTAATAGCTTTTTCGAGATTTGGGAAGAGACCGGCTTCCACCTGCTTTTCAAATTGCACCGCATGCGAAAGACCCAAAGAGACCCAAATCGTAACTTCTGGTTTCAGCCATTTGGCGAGAAATTCAGCCTCATGTGGGCGCTCACCATCGATTTCAACGATATAAAACTTTTCACGATGGGTGTAAAAAAGCGATTTGAATGGCACGCCGATAATTAAGCTGAGCCAGCGCCACTTACTACCACGCACACCGTCCATATCAACAATATCGAAGGCTACACCAAAGGCGGAATTAGCATTAAAGGAATAATGTGCCTTGGTTTTCAGGGTGGATTCGACCAAATTTAACATGGTAGTCTTACCAACTGAACCGGTAATGGCAATGACACGAGGCTTCCAGCGTTTAAGTGAAATATTAGCAAAAAAACGAAAATAATTCGCAGCCAAAAAATAAAATTTCTTTTTAAGTCTCATTACGAGCGTCATATATTTATTTTAGCATATACTGTTAATTTTTTATATTTTGGAAGAAGCGAGCGGCACGTTCGGTGGTCGGATGATCCATAATCTTTCGCGGCTCACCATCTTCAATAATTTTTCCCTTATCGAGGAAGATTAGGCGGGTACCAACCTCTCTGGCAAAACTCATTTCATGGGTGACAATCACCATAGTGCGACTGTGATCTTTGGCGAGGTCCTTAATAACCTCGAGCACTTCGCCTACCATTTCAGGGTCGAGTGCAGAGGTCGGCTCATCAAACAAAATTACCTCGGGATGCATAGCGAGAGCCCTTGCGATAGCCACACGCTGCTTCTGACCACCGGAAAGATTCTTCGGATAATCGTAAGCTTTATTTGCGAGGCCAACCCGTTTCAATAGTTCCATAGCTTCTTTTTCCGCTTGCTTATTCGAGATATGTAGAACTTTTTTAGGAGCGAGCTTGATGTTTTCTATGATATTAAGATTTTCAAAAAGATTAAAGCTTTGAAAAACCATACCTACTTTAGTACGAAGCTTATTAAGATTGGTTTTTGGATTTGTAATTTCCCGTCCATCGATAAAAATTTGACCCTTATCTGGAACGTTTAGCAAGTTTAAGCAGCGCAAAAAAGTAGATTTCCCGGAACCAGAAGATCCAATCAAGACTACAGTTTCGCCGTCTTGAATTTCGAGGTCAATACCACGGAGAACTTTTTGATTTTCAAAACTTTTTTCCAGTTTCTTTACAACAATCGACATATTAAGCTAACCTCTTTTCCACTTTCGACATAATTTTAGTAAAGATTAGAGTAATCATCAGGTAAATAATCGCGGCAGCTACTAGAGATTCAAAAGCTGTGGCAGTCAGAGAACGAATATCATCGGCGCCACGCATGATGTCACCAAGGCCTATCCAACCGACAATAGAAGTCTCCTTGAAAAGTGAAATTCCTTCACCAATTAAACCTGGCAAAGAATTTTTCAGCGCCTGTGGCATCACGACATAAAGTTGAGTATAAAATTCTGAAAGACCGAGAGACCTGGCGGCTTCCTTTTGGCCACTAGAGACGCTTTCAATACCACCACGAATGATTTCCGAAATATAAGCGCCGCTATTCAGCGAAAAAGCTACAGCGGCGACAATGATTTTTGGCATAGCGCGATACTCGGCAAAAATCACGTAATACATAATCAGAAGTTGCACCAGAAGTGGTGTACCGCGGATAATTGTGACATAGAGATTGGCGATTTTTTGACAAATTTTGACACTGGAAGTGCGAAGCATTGATATTAAAACACCGAGAAGAAAACCAAAAAAGAGCGCCAAAATAGTTAAGACAATGGTAACTTCAAGCCCGTGCCAAAAATAAATCCAACGCCCGTTACCGAATACGACTTCAAAAAATTTCATCTGCTCTCTCCAAAATATTTCCTTAATAAGGCATCCATACGCCCATCCTCTTTCATGCGATTAATCGTTTGATCAACTTTTTCTTTGAGAGTCTGATTAGTTTTTTTCATGGCAATAGCATAAGATTCGTTGCCAATCGCGGAGCCAAGAATCTTGAGACCCGGAAATGCCACAATGTATTGATCAGCCGGAGCATCATCCAAAATCACCGCATCGACTCGACCCGAGGCTAGTTCCTGCAAAACATTTGGCGCGGCTGGGAACTGAATGACTTTGGCGCCTTTAATTTCGGAAGCCAAGATATCACCGGTGGTGCCGAGTTGAACGCCGATTTTCTTACCGATGAGGCCGGATTTATTAAAAATTTTACTATTTTCTGGGACAATGATGCGCTGGGTAGCCTGATAATAAGGTTCGGAGAATAGGGCATTCTTCGCACGTTCTTCGGTGACCGACATACCTGCCACGGCAATATCAATACGACCACCTTCAAGCGCCGGAAGAAGTCCGTCGAAGGACATATCTTCGATTTTTAACTCAGCTCCTAGGTCTTTCGCGATTTCGCGCGCGAGATCCACGTCAAAACCGACCACCTGCCCACCTTCTTTATATTCAAAAGGCTTGAAAGTAGCATTGGTACCCATAACTAGCACTGAGGCATCATGAGACACCACTGTCTCACGTTTCAAGATATCGAAAAACATCCAGAAAAAAGCCGCAACGCAACCCGCCAGAATAATCAAATTTTTAATAATTCGGACAATACTTCGTTTCGGCTTATGCATAGTTTAAGTATAAGGCGTTTAGACCGATATTTCAAGATTGCAAGTAAAATTGATTCAGTTAAACAATAAAGAAAGACACCTAAAACAAAAAGGAATAATCCTATAAAATAATTGGAGCTATTAGTAATAATGATAAAAGAATTAGATTAAGAGTTGTAAAGCATAGAAGCAGAATGGCATTTATGTCTTTTTTGTTTCATAAAAAAATATACAGATACCATTTTTTAAAGTTAAAACCAAGTATCTGTATAAATAATTTATTCACCTCCTAGGGCTCACGTGTAAAATAACCCTGTACGCCAGGTCGATCCACCCGAAGCCAAGTTTTATCCGCCGTAGAAGGATCGGCCAAATATGAACCGTTACCACCGCGGAGCTTTTTACTCTCTTTGAACATATTGGAAAAACTTGTAAGTTTAGATGTATTAAAATCATTGTTCACATATATTTTTTCTGACTTATTGAATGCAAACATCCAGCCCATATTCGTCACATTGGAAGTGTTGAAGTTAGAAAGATCTAGCGAAGTGAGACTAGGCATATCATAAAACATAGCGCCCATATTCGTCACCTTGGAAGTGTCGAAATTGGAAAGATTAAGCGAAGTGAGCCTAAACATGTGAGCAAACATACAGCTCATATCCGTCACATTGGAAGTGTTGAAGCTAGAAAGATTAAGCGAAGTGAGACTATACATTTCATTAAACATATACTTCATATCTGTCACCTTAGAAGTGTCAAAGTTAGAAAGATCTAGCGTGGTGAGTTTAGTCATATCAGAAAACATATATTGCATATTTGTCACCTTGGAGGTATCGAAGTTGGGGAGATTGAGTATGGTAAAGTTACGCATGTCATAAAACATCTTACTACTATCCGTATTTAAATAAACCTTTTCTGGTTCGGCATAATAATAAGCGGTCTTATCGGTAGGGTCTAGCCAGAGCTTTATTTCATAGTCCGAATCTTCATCCTCAATATTTTTGGCATTTGCTGTAGTTGCCGGTGGCGTAGAGCTTTTCTTAAAGTGCTCGAAGGCCCCTAATGATTTTAGTTTTGCATTAAAATCTGGGCCTTCGGTCATGATGGCGATACGATTATAATTATTAGTTATGATAGAAAATACCAACTTATTTGTATATCTACCACTTTCAAGATTATCACTTAATTTCATGCCGATACTTAACTGGTTCGATTCATTGCCGTTAGTTTTTCCTGCAGTCTGTAAGATTTGCGCAGGAGTAGACAATGCTGGGATCGGAGCATAGCTCGTGGACGCCCCAAACTTATAGCCCCAAGTATTATTAGAAAAATCTCCCAGTGGTCCAGCAGAAGAAATTGAATTAATTTTCGCATTAGTCGTAGAATCGTTATTCACTAGCGCGGTTTCATCGGTCTCTGAATTTAAGGTTGCTGTATAGCCAGTCTTGTTATTTGTGTTTACTGTAAGATTTAGTGGGATTTCTGTGGTTTTATGCGCACTATTTATTACCTGGTTTCCATTTATCTGTAAATTCGTTTGATCCACGGAAGCTGAAAGTGTAGGAGTAAATAAGGCAAACGTATTATTACTAAAAATTAAATTAGAAAAAGAGATCAAACCTAAAAATAATACGAAAATCTTTAATTCTCTATTAAACCACCCCCCCCCATGAGGTTTTGTGATTGTGTTTTTTGGCTAATCATATTTATTATTTTAGCATAAACAATATCAAAAATCAGCATTAAAACTACTTATGACTTAACTAAACAATTCGGAACAAGCCGTCTTTAAGTAATTGTCTTCATATTTTTCATCCTTAAAGTCAGTGTCAATCATCCAATGACCACGGAGACGAAAGGCCGGGATGGTGCCACGAATGGCTTTATTAGTAGCTGATTGAACACTCATTTGATTTTGCTTGGCCCAGTCCGAAACGGAAATAATTCTCGGCGCAGTGAGACGAGTGATGCGGCGATAGAGAGCCTCGATAAGAAGCTTAGCAAAAAATTCTGATAATTGATCAAGTTTGTTGAGTTTTGAATATTCCTCTAGGGCTGGATAATATTCTTCATTTTTCGACTTATTAGGAATCAAAATAGGCGGCAGATTGAGTAGGTCCAATTGTTCATTAATGAGTAGTCGTCCGATTCGACCATTACCATCAATAAACGGATGAATATTTTCAAATTCGGCATGAAAATAGACGATTTTGTCGAGAAAATATTGGTCGTCTGACGTGTTATATTTTTCAACTAAATCTGACATAAAACCGTGGACGAATTGTGGATTCGCGCCGATGAGATTTCCCACACGCACCCACTCCTTGTTAGCGCGAAATCGGCCGGCAGCATCATCACGAATATTCTGCATCAAAATGCTATGAAGCTTAAGAATCAGTGGAACAGAAATTTCAGTTTCCGGATTATCTAGGAGTAGCTTCATGGCTTTCGCGAGATTGGTAGCCTCAGAAACGTTTAAAATTGTCATTTTCGGTAGTTTTAAACGGTTATGGTTTTTTCGTAAAATATCCAGGAGCGCTTGGTGGATTATCATTGCAGAACCACTTGCGCACGGCCTTCGATGGGTCAGGCAAGTGAAAACCTTGGCCACCACGGAGTTTGAGACGATTTTTGAATACATCTTTGATACCATCACCAGGCACTTCATCCTTTATTTTGTCCTTAAACTGATCTTGCCAATGCTCATATTTGGTGAGCTCAAATTCATTAGTGGTATAGATTTTCTCCAGCTGATCACGAGACGGGTCATCGATGGCAAACATTCCAGCCAGACTGAAGGTTTTTTGAATATCCACTTCGCCAAGATCAATGCTCTTTAGGCTATAGGTATTGTGGAACATATAATCTAAATTATTAGCCATCTCAAAGCTGAAATCTGGGCCCAATTTAAGATCAGAAAGTGCCTCCATACCGTCAAACATACTGGTCATATCGGTGGCCTTTCGACTATTAAAGTTAGTGAGGCCGAGTTTGGTAACCTTCGAAACATCTTTAAAAAGATTCTTCATGTTATCGACCTGGCTGGTATTAAAATGCAAAATATCTAATTCCTCGAGCGCCGTCATCCCCTGGAACATAGCCGACATCTCCTTGAGGTTATTAGTTTCAAAAGAGGAAAGGTCTAGATGTGCAAGCTGATTCATACCACTGAACATTTCCTTCATATTGGTAACTTTTGCTGTATTTATCGCGGCTAGATTTAAGTCGGTAAGCTGAAGCCCAGCAAACATTTTCTCCATATTTTCAACATTTCTCGTATCGAACAATGTTAAATTTAACTCTGTGAGAGCAGTAGCATTATTAAACATCGAGCTCATATCGGTGACGTTTTGAGTGTTAAAATGACTTAAATCTATCTGTCCGAGACTAGTCGCATTTTTAAACATCCCACTCATATTTTTTACTTTTTCCGTATTAAAATTATTTCCCAAATTAATATGCGTCAAACTAGAGGCACCACTGAACATATTGCTCATATCCTCCACATTCGAAGTATCAAAATGAGAAATATCAATAGTATCTAACGCAGAAACCTGTGAAAATAGGCCACCCATATCAGTGACATTATGTGTATCAAATCCATGGATATTTAGATTAGTTAAACTTGACATACCGAGAAACATTGAAGACATATCAGTGACCGCGGAAGTATCAAAATGTGAAAGATTAAGTTCCGTCACAGCCGCCATGCCGGAGAACATTCCTGACATATTCTCTACTTTACTAGTATTAAAATTGGAAAGATTAAGTTCAGTAATTTGACCAACATCCGTGAACATACCACTCATATCGGTGACATTACTAGTATCCAGATGCGACACATCTAGTTCAGTAAGCTGAGCGAGACCACCAAACATCTCATGCATATTGGTGACCGATGAGGTGTCGAAATTAGTGATATTTAGTTCAGTTAATTCACTCAACCCACTAAACATCGACTGCATCGACTCTACTTTAGAGGTGTCGAAGTTTGAAACATCAATTGAAGTGAGGCCATAACAATAGTTAAACATACCCGACATATCTTTAACTTTACTAGTATTAAAGGATGAAATATTTAGATCAGTTAGCGCATTATCATTATTAAAAATATCCTTCATACTAGTAACATTCCTGGTATCAAAATGTGACAGATCCAAGGAACTAAGGGTATACACATTATTAAACATTTCAGTCATATCTGTAACTAGACTCGTGTCAAATTTACTTAAATCTAGATCGGCAGCACTATTAGCATCCTTAAAAAGTTGGCTACTGTCAGGATTCAAATAAATTTTATCTGCGGTAGTATAAAAATACAAAGTCATATCATCATTTTCGTCATACCACATTTTGATTGCATAATCAGAATCGGCCTCATCGATATCAAAAGTTTTTACCGATGGATCTGGCAGTGAGCTAGCTTGTTTAAAATGTTGATAACCCCTATAGCCAAGCTCTTCGTGCTGGTCAAACAGGCTATAAAAATCCGGTCCAGACATCATGACTGCACTTTTATCATAGAGGCTCGCCACTACTGAAAAAACAATTTTATTCGTATAATCGCCAGATACTAGAGCACTATCTGCAAAAACACCGAGATTGATTTCATAATTCTGTTCTCCGTGAATTCGCCCTGAAGTGTTAATAATGGTTTCTGGGTGAGACAGTGCGGGAATAGGACGATAATTACTATCACTGGATAATTTGTAGCCCCAAGAATTAGATAAAATACCTGTCGGCGCAGTCTCGGACGATATGGAGTTAATTTTGGCGCCAGATGGATTAGATAGGGCAGTATCATTAGTCTCAGTACTCATTGAGACTGAGTACCCAGCTTTTAGATTTGCTTCTACTTTTAGAACACTACTATATTCATTGAGGTGGTTGACGGAATGTATCGGGAGCTTTCCATCAACTGCGGAGTTGTTTTCAACTGCAGTAGAAAGACTTGGAGTAAAAAGAGCATTGGTTGAGGTAAAAAAGAGTAAGTTGCAGAAAAAAGCAGCCGACATGGTAATCAAGGCTCCACTAATTTTCTTAAAACCAATCAGAATTACTTTACTTCCTTCATTAGCACTCACTTATATAATTTTAACATAAAAGGAATAAGCGCACATTAAAAAATACCTAACGGCAGTTAGGTATTTTTGAGTTTTTATTACATTTTGATTTCGGCATCGACACCAGCTGGCAAAGACAAGTTTTGAAGTGCATCAATGGTCTTTGGAGTAGCATTAGTGATGTCGATGAGACGCTTGTGAATCTTCATTTCGAAAGCTTCACCACCGGTTTTGTAAACGTGAGGTGATTTCACCACAGTAAAAGTACTGCGCTTAGTTGGTAGTGGGACTGGGCCAGAAACGGCGGCACCAGTACGGATAGCGGTATCGACGATTTGCTTAGCGCTTTGGTCGATTACACGATGGTCGTAGGCCTTGAGACGAATACGGATCTTCAAGCCTTCGTTTTTTGCGTCTGCCATTGTTTTCCTTCTAATTCTATAACTTCAGATGCTCGATGCGTCAATGAGTTTTTAGAATTCAATTAATAATAGTAGATTTATTTTACGATAAAAACAGAGGTTCGTCAAGACAAAAAATACCTCCCCCGAAGGAGAGGTATTTAGGCTGTTATAGATTATTTGATAATCTTGGTAACAACACCAGAACCGACAGTACGGCCACCTTCGCGGATAGCGAAACGGTCGTTGTTGTTCATAGCGATAGCTGAAAGAAGCTTGACCTGGAAGGTAACGGTGTCACCTGGCATGACGATTTCTTTGTCAGCTGGAAGTTCGACTTCACCGGTAACATCGGTAGTACGGAAGTAGAACTGTGGCTTGTAACCCTTTGAGAATGGGGTGTGGCGGCCGCCTTCTTCTTTCTTCAAGATGTAAACCTGAGCTTCGAACTCAGTGTGTGGGGTGATAGAACCTGGCTTAGCAATAACCTGACCACGTTCGATTTGTTCGCGTTCGATACCACGGAGCAAGAGACCAGCATTATCACCAGCTTCACCTTCATCAAGAGTCTTGTGGAAGGCTTCGATACCGGTAACGACAGATTTTTGGGTTGGCTTCAAACCAACGATTTCAACTTCGTCATTCAATTTGACAACACCCTGTTCGATACGACCAGTAGCGACGGTACCACGACCCTTGATGGAGAAGACATCTTCGATTGGCATCAAGAATGGTTTGTCAAGATCGTGTTCAGGAATGTCGAAGTATTCGTCCATAGCGTGAACGAGATCCATGATGCGGTCTTCCATTTCGGCGTCGCCTTCAAGAGCCTTAAGAGCAGAACCCTTGATGATTGGAGCGTTATCACCGTCGAAGCCGTACTTGTTCAAAAGTTCACGGACATCCATTTCGACGAGCTCAACGAGTTCTGGGTCAGCAAGATCCATCTTGTTGAGGAAGACGATGATTTTTGGTACGTTCACCTGGTGAGCGAGAAGTACGTGCTCACGGGTTTGCGGAAGTGGACCGTCGTTAGCAGCAACTACGAGGATAGCACCATCGATTTGAGCAGCACCGGTAATCATGTTCTTGATGTAGTCGGCGTGGCCTGGCATATCTACGTGTGCGTAGTGACGTTTTTCTGATTCGTACTCTTGGTGAGAGGTAGCAATGGTAATACCACGAGCTTTTTCTTCTGGAGCGTTGTCGATCTGATCGTAAGCAACTGATTTGTTAACATCAGATGGGAGACGCTTCGCAAGTACGGTGGTAATAGCAGCAGTAAGAGTAGTCTTACCGTGGTCAACGTGACCCATAGTACCAACGTTAATGTGTGGCTTGGAACGGTCGAAATTTGCCATTCTTTATTATTCTCCTTTAATATTATTCTCCTTGGCACTAATATTAACCAGCCAAGAAGCTAGATATATCTATATATTAATAGATTTTAAAGAATAAGTAAAGAGAAAATTCAGGAAAAAAGGCGCCAAATTGACCCTTCTAAGGTACATATTGTCATTGCGCAAAAATTGACATTTTAACTAAAAAATTGTAGAATATAGCTAGCTTTTAGGACACTTAAACCCTACGCACATTAAAATGGAGGTGCATGATGAAAAAACAATTCCTGTTTTTGCCACTCGTTCTTGGTTTAGTTGCTTGTAGCGCCCAGAGTAAAACCACATTACCGGAAGCTTCCAAGATTGAAACCGCTGCCAAAGCAGAGGTGAACTATGAAGAAGAACCCGATAATCCGCATGAAATGGATGCGCAACCTACGACGGCAGTGGCTGACCCTAAGCTTGAGAATAGTGAGGTAGCTGGCCCTATTAAGGACGCTACTTCTAACGTACTGGAAGCCAGGCGCGCCGCTAGAAACGATTATGGCTTGGCGCCGTTAAAAGACCGCGACCCAAGCAAATCGCATCCTGGCGTATTTCAGATGGTTTCCGAATTCAATATCGAAGACGTAGAGAATCTGAGAGACCACCTCGAAGCCCAGTCTGGAGGATATATGCCAGATTTAATGGTGCCAAGTAATGTAATTCTTTTCCCGAAGCATTTAACTCAGAGTATCAGCGGAAATTCTGTACTCGAGGTAAATACGGATGCCGGAGAGAATAACTATTACCACTATCGGAACATACCGACTTATATTAAGGACGGTACCGATGCTGGATTCTTGAATCCATATCTGAACGGACACACGCCAAACTTCACCGGAGCTGACGGAATTAACTACACTCAGTTCCTGGTGCAGAATCTAGTGGATGAATTTCATACTACTAAGTACGATCCAATGGAGCCGATTGAACCAGATGATCCAAAGAGTATTTCTGTTACGGCGGAGTATATGCTGAGGCGTATCAACCAAGAAGCCTCTGAACCACTCCCAACCCACCAGAAGAATGACCCGAAGACCTACACGAGATTTGGCGAATTCGATCTAGTTGGCTATATGAGAGATAACGGCTTTAATCTCAGATTGGCGGATACCTTCCCGGCACTGGACGTCTATACCTTTATTTGCGAAGCGAATCCGAAGTTAATAATTAGATTTGACGCCAATTATGCAGTTAAGAGTCAGCAGGTGGAAAACCTTGGTAATATGGCAGATCTTGAAAAACGCCTAGTGCCCTACAGCATTGATTCCCGTCGACATATTAGTGGAGAATTCTTCGGTACTGGCATTAACGGTATTGAAGTGTATTACGTGAAGGACGACCGCCTTTTCCCGAATTCTGGCTATGGCAGGGCCGATGCAAGACCGGAAGATTTCTACCACGTAATGCATAAGATGAGACTGGTGGACATTGATTCTCTAGGTGGACTTGACATCTCCAAGGATAGTAATGTCTTGCTGCTTTCACCAGAACTTTCCACTTTTTACGCAGAGATGCAGCTAAAGTATTTTGTCGAGAGTAGCCCCGACTACGATCCGTCTAATGATCAATATCGTGCATTGTATTATGTGCGTGAGGATTCGGTGGATTTGATTAAACGGGTAGTAGATCGGACTAATGCGCTGGTTGGCCATGAGTCCAACTTAAATCGTGATGACTTATTTGCAGATATTGATGCAAATGTAGTTGTAGAACGAAATTAATCTCCAAAAAAGAGCCTCGCAGAAAATGCGGGGCTTTTTGATGCTAAAATTTCACTAATTTTTCAAGAGCTAGGAATGCTAAGGATAAAAAATAACCTCCGGAGAGGTTATTTTTAAGAGATTGATTACTCCTACTTAGAAGTATTGCGCTTCTCAATGATTTCTTGAGCAACGTTAGGTGGTACTTCCTCGTATTGTGCGAGCTCCATAGAAGAAGCGGCACGACCTTGGCTCATCGAGCGGAGATCGGAAGTGTAACCGAAGAGATTAGCAAGTGGAGCGAAAGCAGTAATAAGCTTGGCGCCACCTTGAATGTCTTCCATAGCGTCGATACGGCCACGGCGAGAGTTAATATCACCAATCACGTCACCCATGAATTCTTCAGGGGTAGTAACTTCAAGTTTCATAAATGGCTCAAGAAGCACTGGTTTGGCTTTCTTGATACCTTCACGGGTAGCCAAGCTACCAGCGAGTTTGAAGGCGAGCTCAGAAGAGTCGACATCGTGGTAAGAACCATCATAAAGGGTAGCCTTAATGTCAACCACCGGGTAGCCAGCAATCACACCACCATTAAGGGTTTCTTCCACACCTTGTTGGACAGGCTTGCGGTATTCTTGAGGCACCACACCACCCTTAATCATATCAATGAATTCGAAGCCCTTACCAGGTTCATTTGGCTCAAACTTAATCCAAACGTCACCGTATTGACCACGACCACCGGACTGCTTGATGTGTTTACCTTGAGCTTCGGCAGTACCACGAATAGTTTCACGGTAGGCGACCTGAGGAGCACCAGTATTAGCTTCCACGTTATGTTCACGCTTCAAGCGGTCGATAATGATTTCAAGGTGAAGCTCACCCATACCGGAAATAATGGTTTGACCAGTTTCTTCATCAGTGTGGACACGGAAGGTTGGATCTTCTTCGGCGAGCTTAGCAAGACCGAGACCCATTTTTTCTTGGTCAGCCTTAGTCTTAGGCTCAACGGCGATAGAAACAGGTGGTTCTGGGAATTCGATAGATTCAAGGTGAATTGGGTGGACTGGATCACAAAGGGTGGTACCAGTAGTGGTTTCCTTGAGACCGACGATAGCAGCAATATCACCAGCGGCAACCTCAGAAATTTCTTCACGTTTATCAGCAAACATACGGACGAGACGACCGACGCGTTCCTTGTTGCCGGTAGTAGCGTTCAAGATGTAGGAACCAGATTTCAAAACACCAGAGTAAACACGGACGAAGACGAGCTTACCGACAAATGGGTCAGAAGCGATCTTGAAAGCAAGAGCGGTGAGAGGTTCAGTGACAGAAGCCTTGCGGATGACCTTATCGCCAGTCTTTGGATCGGTACCAACAGTTTGACCAAGATCACGGTCAAGAGGTGAAGGGAGATAGTCAACACAGAGGTCGAGAACTTTTTCGACGATCACACCACGACCATCACCACCGGTAACGAGGAAGAAATCACCGTCAAGTACACGCTTACGAAGAGCAGCCTTGAGTTCAGCTTCGGTGATAGCTTCTTCACCTTCGGCGAAGTACTTATTCATCAAATCTTCATCAGCAGCTACAGCTTCTTCCACGAGCAGAGCACGAGCTTTCTTAGCCTTGTCAAGCATGTCAGCAGGAATTTCACCAACAGTCAAAGAGTGGTCAGCATATTCCTTGTAGGTGTAGGCCTTCATATCAATAAGGTCGACGACACCACAGATATCTTTTTCGAAACCAATTGGAAGGTGAATAGCGAAAGCATTCTTCGAGAGACGCTTGTGGATAGAGTCGAGAGACTTGTAGAAGTCACCACCGATTTGGTTAATTTTGTTGATGAAACAGAGACGTGGCACACCATATTTGGTAGCTTGGCGCCAAACAGTTTCGGATTGAGCTTCGACACCCATCTTACCGTCGAAAACGGTGACGGCACCATCGAGCACGCGAAGAGAACGTTCTACTTCGGCGGTAAAGTCGATGTGGCCCGGGGTATCGATAATGTTAATTTTGTGGCCCTTCCAGGTGGCGGTAACAGCTGCGGAAGTAATGGTAATACCACGTTCCTTTTCCTGTTCCATCCAGTCAGTAGTAGCACCACCGGTGTCACCCTTGACGAGGTCGATTTTGTGCTTCAAGCCAGTACGGTAGAGGATAGCCTCTGAAGTCGTGGTCTTGCCTGCATCAATATGTGCAATAATACCAATATTGCGCAATTTTGATAAATCATGTGTAGCTTCTGCCATGAATTTCCTTATTAATTAATAGTTTTTTAGACTTTCAGGATATTTTACCATAATTTCAAGAAGAAAAAAAGAG
>CALIJO010000056.1 GCA_938017655.1 uncultured Candidatus Saccharibacteria bacterium | reverse complement strand
TAATTGTTTTGAACGGCGAAAAAAGTAAGAAGGGTACAGCTGAACAAAACGCTGAACTTAAGGTTCTCGCTAAGGAGCTAGACGAGAAGAAAAAAGATAAAGATAATGCGGTGAAAGCACTTAATGACAAATACTTTGAGACCCTCAAATCCGCTCGTAGTAATATTAGATCCTACAATGTTTCTCGCGCGCAAAATGATGGCCTAAAATCTATCGACCTCACTGTTGGCACTGGCGCTACTCTTGAAAAAGAGAGTAAATATCTAGCCTATTACTTCGGTTGGTGTTCTGATGAGTCTGTGTTTGATTCATCTTTCGATGATAATAATAATCCAAAATCTTTGAAAGACCCGCTTGATGTTACTGGCTCTGGTAGCCTAATTACTGGTTGGTCGGATGGTCTAGTCGGTGCCAAGCTCGGCGGAGTTCGCGAACTACATATTCCAAGTACGCTTGCCTATGGCGACACCAAGGAAATTTGTGGTGGAAAAAATTCCCCACTCTACTTTGTGATTTTGCCTTTCGAAGATGCAACCTATACTAAGGCAGTTCAAGAACATCAAGCAATTTATCGTAAGTACTTGAATCTCCAAAGCGAGATTCGTGGTACCGGCTCACTCTTCTAAAACCAAAGAATTTAGTCCGCATTTAGAACTAAGCTTAAAAAATAACTTCTCTCGGGAAGTTATTTTAATGATTAATCGAGAGGCTGTTTTCTTGTAGTTTTTTCAAACCTTCGTCGCTAATAATCTTACAAATTTTCTTGCAAGCTTTCTCATATTTTTCAAACACGCTTCCATCTGCATGGTGCGCGTCGGTCCCGAGAAAATCCACCAGTCCATGTTTTAGAAAATACTTCATCGTCTTGGCTGGTTTAGACCCATATTGTTTGGCCATACTGCCAATATTGCACTGTAATTTCACGCCAATTTTACGTAACTCCAAGGCCTTTTCCGGTTTCTTCTGCAAGAATTCATAGCGTTCCGGATGGGCTAAAATTGGTACAATATTTTGACTCTTCATTTCAAAAATTACTTCACGTAGATATCCTACTTCGGTCATAAACGGTACCTCGAAAAGCAAATAATGTT
>CALIJO010000055.1 GCA_938017655.1 uncultured Candidatus Saccharibacteria bacterium | reverse complement strand
AAGCCCGCGAATTTTTCGACGCCGTCCCCACCGTATCGCGCAAACTGCAAACCCTGATGGACGTAGGCCTAGGCTACATCCGCCTCGGCCAATCCGCCACCACCCTCTCCGGTGGTGAAGCCCAGCGCGTCAAACTCGCCCTAGAACTATCCAAACGCGACACCGGCAGAACGCTCTACATCCTCGATGAACCCACCACCGGCCTGCACTTCGCCGACATCGCCCTGCTGCTGGAAGTGATAGACCGTCTGAAAGGCAAAGGCAACTCGATTGTGATTATTGAACATAATCTGGATGTAATTAAAACAGCGGATTGGATTGTGGATTTGGGGCCAGAAGGGGGAGATGGCGGGGGGAGGATTATTGCTTCAGGTAGCCCCGAACAGGTTGCAAAGGTTAAGGGGAGTTATACTGGGAAGTATTTGAGAGGTACGATTTAAATGGAAAAGACCGAAGTTAAAGAATCTATTAACAATATCAAGATTGGTGAGCTTGATGAGTCTGGAAATAAAATTGTCAATGTACTAGCCAAACACAATGAGTACGCAATTTATGAAATTGACAGTTCTAATATTCAAAATAGAATTCGTGTACTGATAGATGGTCATACAGATGAGTCTGAGCAAAAGATTCAGCAACGATTTAACAAGGTAAAGAGTGACTACATTCGGGCAAAAGGCGTGCTACTTCACTCAACAAATTTTGAAACAAATAAACAAAGAGTTGCTCATACATTATCAACTTGCTTAAATAGTGAAGATGAGGATAATGAAATTTTTGAAAAACTTATAAACTCGATTCATGAAGAACAAAATACCATTTTAAAAAATCGATTAATCTATATTTCCCCATGCATTATTTTAAGTACTATTTGTGCAATTGATTTTATTTTTTTGCTCTCTCAAACCTGTCCTATAGAGAAAATAAGCTCATATGCACTCCCACTATTTTCCAGCACCAGTCTAAGTTTAATAACTAACTCTAAGAAATTGAATTTCCAAGAGTTTAGTAAATGGTATCACTATTTTTTATTAGGCTTAGAGAGACTATTTCTCTCTGCATGCATTGGTTACATTACTTTTATTCTTATTGATTCTGAAATCATAAAGTCTATAATTTTACCCCCTATGCCGCACTCTTTAATTATAGCTCTATTAATTGCTGGCTATTCAGAACGATTAATTCCAAATATATTAACGAAGTCGGAATCAACACTTGATATTAAATAAGAGGCTTAGCAAGTCGTAGCCTGCATTCACACCGACCGCGTGCGTGGCTACGCCACACACCCTACCTGTGAATTACGCGGAACTTCAAAACCAACGCGTAGGGTGTGTGCGGTACGCACGCACGCGGTTGCTTGATTGACGGTTTGCCGTTTCAACTTTTAACTTCGTTGAAGCTAGCGCTTTCAGACGACCCAAAATGTCGTCTGAAAGCGTCAACTTCAACAAAGTTAAACCTTAAAAAACAAATCATTCCTTCTCCAACACCCAAACCACAAACAAAAATCCTATGGCGCGTTATCGCAGAAACTTCATTGCCGGCGGCACATTCTTT
>CALIJO010000054.1 GCA_938017655.1 uncultured Candidatus Saccharibacteria bacterium | reverse complement strand
TTCTTCCCGAAACTCACCGAGCAAGTCAATGAAGATTCTTCCGAATTTAACGGCACTTTCCGCCATGCGCTTCGGATGATTATCTGGATTTCTTTACCAGTCTCCGTGATTGCCTTTTTTGCTCGTGGCTATATCGTTAGCTTTATTAAAAATAGTGGTAATCCGGTAATCGCTAGTGTGCTCGGTTCGCTCGTTGTCGCGATTTTTGCTCAATCAATTTTCCATATTGCCTCCCGCGGTTTTTATGCTAGGCAAGATACCAAGACGCCGTTTGTGGTTAGTATTTTCGCCGTTGGTTTTACCATGGCGCTTTCGGTTATTTTTGCCATTACCGGTTTTGGTCCAGATGGCCTTGGTTGGGCACAGTCTATCGGTGCCTTAGCTGAAATCGTGATTCTTCTCACCATTCTGAATGCTCGTGCCAAATTCCAACTGCTCGATAAGACTTTTTGGTTAGCCATTTTCCGTATGATGATCGCTAGTTTCTTTACCGCCTTCGCCGCTTATTTTATGACTAAGCTTTTCCCATTGCGCGCTACCGATAATTCCATTATCAGCACCATTCCGAAATTTATTTTGATTTCCGTTTTTGCTGGCCTGGTTTACTTAATATCGAGTTTCCTGTTTAATCTTTCGGAAGTGGTGCCAATTTTCGAAAAAGTGAGTAGTCTGATTTTTAAGAATGTTAAAATGTTGCCAAAACCTGAGAAGTCAAGCGAGCTGGAAAATGAATCAGAAAATTCAGCTCAAAATCAGAAACAAGATAAATAATAAATGGTAAAATAGGAACTATGAATAAGACATCAAACAAGACCGCAAAGACTGCAAAGACTGCAAAGACTGCAAAGACTGCAAAGACTGCAAAATCTACCAAGGATACGAATTCTATGAAAAAATCTGCTACCACCAAGGATGCTTCTATTACCGCCAAGAATACCAAGTCTGATCACAAGGTCATCTCTGATTATAATGGCTATAATTATAAGAAAGTTTTCTGGGAAGATTCTGGGCGTGAATACGAAGATCTTGCCGACCGTACTGCGATTCGCCGTTTGCTACCGAAAAATATGGATAATTTTGTCGATATCTGCGGTGGTTATGGTCGTCTAGCTAATGAATATTTGCCACGTGCCAAGCGTGCTACCTTGTTTGATTATTCCAAGCTTAATCTCGAGCAGGCCAGAGAAGAATTTGGTGACAAACTTCATACTGTTCAGGGTGACATCTATAAGACGCCATTTTCCGATGGTGAATTTTCCGCCCTACTCATGGTCCGCGCCACTCATCACTTCGAAAATCTCGAACAAGTTCTTCGTGAGCTTAATCGCATTCTTGAACCGGGAGGTGTGGCCGTGATTGAAGTTGCCAATAAGCGTACGCTCCCAAAGATGTTCCGCTATTGGTTCAAGCGCTCTTCTGTCAATCCATTCGATAAACAGCCATCAAACCTGAAGGAAATTGATAAGGACGGTTTTTATAATTATCACCCAGCCTACGTCGAAAATCTCTTTAAGAAAACTGGTTTTGAAATCATGGATGTGCTTTCGGTTTCGAATTTCCGCAGTCGTACTATGAAGAAAATTTTCGGTACCAAGGCTCTCATTAAGCTTGAAAAAGCTGTTCAGGGTCCACTGGCTTCTGTGCGTTTTGCTCCAAGTATTTACTATCGTTTAATTAAAACTAAATAATTCTTTCGAGTGAAAATTTTTCAAGAAACTACCTACAAACTTTATCGTAAAACACCGCTTTTTTCCGGTCAATCTAGGTCTCTGAAAATCGCAGTGATTTCTGATATCCATTTTTCGCGCCTGGTGAAAAATCTTAAACTCCGCGCCATTATCAAACAATTTGAGCTTGCACGTCCAGATTATATTTTTATTCCCGGAGATTTAATTGATACATTGGAATGTATAGATTCTGAGTCAGAGCACCAACGCTTCTTGAATTTTCTGCAAAATCTCACGGCTATTTCATCGGTTCGCAAAATGATTGTCAGTCTCGGTAATCACGATTTTTATCGCATTCCTGAAAATAAAAAAGGTTGGCATATTGTGCGCGATGAGGAATACCTCAATTCTCTTCGTCAGGTGCCAAATCTAGTTTTGCTCGACGACGAAATCTATCAAGATGATGATATTTTTTGTTTTGGTTATACTCAGAAAAAATCTTATTATACCGAAGATGGTGTGAATTTTGCTGAAAATGCGGAAGCGCAACTCGAAGATCTTACGAAAACCCTAGAGACTATTTCAGAAACACCAAAGGATAAATTAAAATTCGCCCTGATTCATGCTCCGACTCACCTTCAAACTCCAGATATCGAATTTCTCTTGCAACCTTTTGACTATATTTTGTCTGGGCACATGCATAACGGCATCGTCCCACCCGTACTCGACGAGTTTTGGCGTAATCAAAAGGGAATTATTTCTCCCACCAAGAAACTTTTTTCTGGCGCATGTCGTCACACTCTGAAAACTTATGACGATAAATTAATCGTAGTTGGACCGGTCACTACTTTTCATGCGCATCTCGGTCTTCTCGAAAAGCTCAATGTTTTTTATCCTACTTATCTCACCTATCTCGAAATTTCCGATAAAAAAACGTACGCTCGCAAGCCGTACGTCAAACATACTTACAAAAATTGGTAGCGCCAGTGGGGTTCGAACCTACGACCTTGAGCTTAGAAGTCTCCTGCTCTATCCAGCTGAGCTATGGCGCCAAGTTATTTTTATTCTATCACTAACTAGAGAAAAAGCAAAATATGCTATGCTAAAATTAAAAAATAAGAGAAAAAGATAGAATACTAACTGTTGTAAATAAAACAATTGTATAAATTATTAAACTTGTGTTATGATTACATGTGTGAAAAAATTAAGTATCACCGTGGTCCGAGTACTTTCGTTCCTCGTTAACAGTTTTGAAAAACTTTTTCTCTCCCAAGATACTTTCTTCAAAATCGCGATACTGATTTTTTCACTGGTATTATCCCATTTATTCTCTGAAGTATAACCATCTTATACCCTGAAACCGATGGCTTCGCTGTCGGTTTTTTGTTGTTTCTTTCGAATATTGAACTACATAGTAGCGATATTTTAAGTAGAATCATGCTACTGACGCAGCAGCCCAGGCTATTTCACTCGTAAAGTGTGAAAATTTCGAACCTGGTGTATAATTATGTTTAATGACCCAGCAGACAATCATTAAAATCGAAAACCTCGAGAAAAGCTTCGGCAAAACTAAAGCCGTCCGTAAGATTAATTTAGAAGTTTACGAAGGTAGCCTCTTTGCCTTCCTCGGCATCAATGGCGCTGGTAAATCCACCACTATCTCCATGATGTATGGTGGACTTAAGATTGATTCTGGACGCATCACTATTTGTGGTCAAGATGTTGCCACTCATCTTGATAAAATTAAAAATCAAATTGGTGTAGTTTTTCAAGATTCCATTCTCGATAAGACTCTTACGGTTTATGAAAATCTCAAATATCGAGCTGGCTTTTATGGTATTTTTGGTCAGGAATTTAAAGCGCGTTATCAGGAATTAGAAAAACTTTTTGATCTTGCGGAGATCAAGAATCAGAAAATCCAAAAACTTTCTGGTGGCCAAAAACGTCGTGTCGATATTGCACGTGCTATCATTCATCAACCAAAAATTCTCATTCTCGATGAGCCGACCACTGGTCTTGATCCGGGAACTCGTAGTAAAGTTTGGCGTATTATTTCCAAACTTCGTGAAGATTTTAAAATGACAATTTTTCTCACCACCCACTATATGGAAGAAGCTGCTGATGCGAATTATGTTACGATTTTAGATAAGGGAAGAATTATTGCTGAGGGCACACCTCTGGAACTAAAAACTCAATACGCCACCGATATTTTGCATCTCTATGGTGTGGAAGAAGCGGATGTTAAAAAACTTAAATTACCTTATCAAAAAATCCACAAAGATTTTCAAATCAAAGTCAAAAATTCTGCTGTGGTCACGCAATTAATTGTGAAAAATCCGGAACTCTTTCAAGATTTTGAATTGATTAAAAGTACTTTAGACGATGTCTTTCTCGCAGTTACCAAAAGTAAGCCAGGCGCCGATATTTCAGA
>CALIJO010000053.1 GCA_938017655.1 uncultured Candidatus Saccharibacteria bacterium | reverse complement strand
GACTCGAACTCGCGACCTCTGCCGTGACAGGGCAGCGCTCTAACCAACTGAGCTACGAATCCACTACTTGATATTATAACTTGATTCCCCTGTTTGTGCAAGAGTTTTTCCCTTTTTTGCCATTCCAAAATCAATTCTAAAACTAAAACTCTTTTTTTGGTTACAAATTTCATATTTCAAACCATATCGCTTCAATAAATTTTTGACAATGTAAAGACCCAAGCCACTTCCACTCTGCTCATTAGCACCCTCTCCATACGAATTTTTAATTTCTAATAATTCATCTCGCATCTGCACCGAAATTCTACCACTCTCTTCCGCATACTTCACTGCATTGCCGATTAAATTTGCCAACACCATCGATAAAGCCGTCCGATTCAACCAAATTTTTTGCTCCTCCACCTCAATTCGCATTTGCAGATTTTTCTCCGCAATCATAATCTGATTTCGCCTCAAGGACTCCTCGACTATCTCTGAGATTTTTATCCATTCAGATTTTTCGAAACTATCCATTTTAGACATCAAGAGCAATTCTCGAATTCCCGCGTCAAGTTCATCCACCATTTCCCCACATTTTTCCAAATAAAAATCCCGGTCCTTATATTTCCCGACTTTAAATTGCATGTTTTCTAAAACAATTTTCAAGCTGGTCAGCGGCGTTTTTAATTCATGTGAAGCCCCCCGCAAAAATTCAAAATTCACTTGCTTCATTCTTAAAGTTTCCTGCCTCGCATAAAACCCCGCCGCCACCAGTGATAACACCACCGATCCCAGTAGTGTAACCGGCAAAAATTTCAAGCTCAAATCAATCGCATCTTTTTCTAAATTTGCCGTCGAAACGAACTGCACCAAAGCCTCTTCTCCATTTAGAAGCTTCACACTTTTTTCTTCAATAATCACCGAATTATTTTCACTCGTCCGATCCACAGGTAGTAGCTCCGAAACTTTCATCTCATTCTCTGTATTTTGCGATTTCAGATAAACTTTAATCTCCCCACTCCTTGAATAAAAATCCAAAGCTTGCTCCACGTACTCACGACTTTTACCGGCTAAATTTTTCGTCACATCCGCAGCTGTCTGCTTAATTTCCTTTGTTTTTTCTTCCAAATATGATTTCGAAAGCGTATAAAATATCCCACCATGAATCATCGTCACCACCCCAAGTAGTAGTATCAAGACCCTGAAAAATCCCTTCCAAAAAATTCCTCTCATCCTCGCTCCAATTTATACCCCACCCCACGCACCGTATAAATACAATCCAGTTTTAATTTTTTTCTTAGTTCCTTAATATAAACATCAATCACTCGATCAAACGGAATTTCTTCACTTTCCTTCCAGACATTTTCAATAATTTGTTCCCTGGTTAAAACTCGCCCTTCATTCAAAAACAAATATTTTAAAATCTCCAGCTCTTTCGGTTTTACTTCCACTGCTTGCCCCGCTATCTCAGCCCGAAAACTCACAAAATCGATCTTCGTCTCTTGATAACTAAATTCTCTTAAATCTTCACCTAAAGTCTTCTTCAGCAGTGCTTCCACTCGCGCTTTTAAGACCGGTAACGAAAACGGCTTTTCCATAAACCCATCCGCCAAATTTGAAAAGGCCATAATTTGCGACTCTTCGTCCGAAAATGCCGTCATCATCAAAACCGGTACTCGACTTTTTTCACGAATTTTTCTTAAAACTTCTAATCCACTCATCGACGGTAATTTGATATCTAAAATCACCAAATTAATTTCATGATTAAATTTCTTCAGCGCCTCTAGTCCATCCCCCGCCTCGACCATCTCGTATTTAAATTCCCGCAAAAATTCTACCACCCCTTCCCGAATCATTCGGTCATCCTCTACGATCAGTATTTTCATTAATCTAAATATACCAAATTTAAAGCTCTGTCAAAAGTTCCTTTGGATTCTTTTTTAAATTTCGATAACTTATTATTCCCAGTGAAACCAGCATAATAACCAACATGAAAACCACTGTTATCGTCACCGCGCCAATCGTCATCTTTGCATCAATTGCCGAAAGAGTTTTAGTAAAACCTTCCATTTCTGCACCCCCGCCTAGCTGCGTCGCCCCAGCCTGTTTCGCCATTTGCTTTGTCACCCCAGTTGTAACATTTTTTAAAATATCATTTCCCATGATTTTTGCAAATTTTCCCGCCAAAACATAAGCCCCCACGAACGCCGGTAGGTCTACCATCAAAAGTTCTATCACGAACTGTCCGAAAATCTGTCCTTTTTCCAAACCTATCGCTAGTAAAATTGCGATTTCCTTTTTTCTCGCGTTCATCCAAAGTAGCAAAACTAGAGCCACTACCGTTCCCGCAAAAATTAGTGAACCGAAAAACATTTGGTTGGCCACTCCATACATTCCCGAGATTGATTGTTCCAAAGCTGGATAGTTTGAGGCACTCTTTATCAAATTATACTCGCGCCAATTCACATCCAATTTCTTCACCGCAGCCATCACTTGGTCAAGATTCTTCTCGCCCTTCACGAAAAATGTTGCATCTTGATACACCGCCGTATCTTCATCGTTACCATAAACTTTTGCCGCCGTAGAAACGTCTGTCACTAAAGTATTTTCATAAAGTTCCTGTGCCGCTGTCACACCCCCCGTATTTTTCCCTGCAAATAACCCCTTAATTTTCACCTCTACGGTTTCGTTTGCCGCTTTTTCATTATCCGCGTCAAATAAATTTGATTTAATTTTAATTTTATCCCCCACTTTCAAATTATTTTTCTTCGCCAAATCTTCGTGCATCAAAATTTGATTTTTATCGTCATTTTTTAAATGCTCACCCGAAACCAGTTTATATGCCCCCGAAACAAATTTAGTTTCCCTAGCTGAATCGTTCACGCCGGTTAGCATTACCGTGCGCTTAAAATTCTTCGCGCGCTCCGCCGACCTTCCGCGCAAAGTTTCTGGCGTCTCAATAATATCCTTATCTACCAAATCCGCCACGCTATTGATTCTCTTTACCGTATATTCAATCTCCGGTGACTCAGAAATTTTTTTAATATCAGTTCCCCTCACATTACCACCACCCCGCGGCGTACCTTGATTTACTTGGCGATTAATTTCCATTGAAAAACTATTGGTTACTCCCGAAAAAGCCTCACTCGCCGCCTTACTCGTCGCATCCTGAATCGCCAGACTAATCATTCCTAGTGCCGCCATTATTAGCACCACGGAAAAAATCACCAAACTTTTTAACTTTTTGCGTGTCACATACAAAAATGCATTTTTCAACATTATCTCAATTTCCTTCCCTTTAATTCCAAGACCACATCTGCCGAATCCGCCACCCTTTTACTATGCGTCACCACAATCACACATTTATTGCGTTCCTTAGCTAACTTTTTCAAAACTTCAATAATTTCTTCCGCCGTGTTTTCGTCCAAATTTCCCGTCGGTTCATCCGCCAAAATAATCGGCGCCTCCGAAACCAACGCCCTAGCAATCGCCACTCGTTGTTGCTGCCCACCCGAAAGCTTCATCACGTTTCGATTTATTTGATCCTTATCTAATCCCAACTTCACCAAAATCTCATCTGTCGCCTCCCGATTCACCAATCTAATATTTTCTAGCGGCGTTAAATAATCAATCAAATTATAGTTCTGAAAAACCAGAGCGATATGGTTTTTGCGATGATAACTGTAACCATATTTACCAATCTTTTCATCTTCAAACAAGATTTCGCCACTCTTCGGTTCGTCTAACCCCGCGAGCAGTGAAAGCAAGGTAGATTTTCCTGCTCCCGATTTTCCGATAATCGCATAAAATTTCCCACGCTCAAATTTCTGGTCCACCCCCTCCAAAATATTTTCCCGATTTCCCGCGTAAGCATATGAAACATTTTTAATTTTTAGTACACTCATTTTTCCTCCTAACTTATTTTCGCTAAAATTTCTTTCGGTTTTTTCACTAAAATCATCCACGACGCCACTATTACTGCTAGAACGATAATTAGAATCAGAAGTCCATAGCTCATCGCAAAAATATCTAATCCCCCACCAGTCGTAAAGCTACTTAAATCTAAATTATCTAAGCCCTCTTTCTGTAAAACCGCACCCAAAATCCACCCCACGAAAATTCTTCCCAGTATCGCCGCCAAAATCATTGCCGGCAGCGAAATCAATATCAATTCCAAGATAAATTGCCCCACAATTTTAATTTTGCTGCGCCCAATCGCCAGTAATATCCCAATTTCATACATCCTCTCCCGTACCCAAAGAATTAGCACCAAGGACAATACGATTATTCCCGCCCCAATCACTGCCATAATCATCATAAAAATCATCTGTTTTACCATATCTAGAGACTCCACCATTCCCGAGAACTGATTTTCCTCTTCACTAATTTCATAGTCTTCCAACTGAACACTTTTTTTATTCATTTCCGCCTTTAACGCCGCTAATTTTTCGGAATCAGATACCAATATTTTTAGACTTGTCACCAGTTTTTTCTTTCCAAAAATTTGTGTCATCGTCGTGTAGTCCGCGAACATCATATTCTCACTAAAATCCGAAGACATCCCGGTGTATTTTTCTTGTTTTTTCCCGGTAAAAATTCCTTGAATAAAAAGTTCTAACTCTTTCTCTTCCCCTAAAACTTTTAGACTCACCTTATCGCCGACCTTCCACTGATTCTTCTTCGCCAGTGTTTCATGCACTAGAACTTTTCCAATTTCCTCACGCGCAATATTTTTCCCCTCAATCAACTTAAATACTTCACTACGAAATAACGGCTCTTTTTCCACATTACTTATAGCCTGTAGCATAATCGCGTTCCCTAAGTAACCCGGCAAATCTTCTCGCATCACCATTTGCTCGCCCGCCACCACCTTACCGTTTTTGAGTTCAGCCACTCCCTCATATTGATAAATCTTCTCTGCTCCAAGTTTGCTATCAATCAAATCAAAACTTTCCGCGTTAAAAGTCTCAGATTTTAATGATCTAATTTTTAACCCCAAATCATTCGCGCTATTTATCGCGCTCGTCATTTTCTCGCTAGTTTTCATTATTGAAAAACCCGCATAAATCACCGCCAGAATTAAAGTTAAAATCAAAAATATCAACGCCGTACGCGTGCGTTTTCGAAAAACATAAGCTACCGCATTTTTAATCATTTTTCCTCCATATTTTTATTTTAAATTTTAATTATGAAGCCACTGTGAAATTTCCAAATCTCTCTCGAATTATTTCCGAAATCCCTCTCAAATTATGATAAAATGAAATTACGCGAGTGTCGTATAACGGCTATTATATTTCCTTCCCAAGGAAGAGACGAGGGTCCGACTCCCTCCACTCGCACCAGAGAAAATAAAAAATGAGAGCATTCATGCTCTTTATTTTTATATCCGCCTGTACGAGAAAGATTACGGAGTAATCTTACTCGTACTTACAAGTATAACCTTGGCTAACGTGAATTATGTAATAGCCATTCCCACTATTTTTTTGTTCCAATCACTTGTAGAATTTGATGGTAATGTTGATGGCCTATTTCATCATCCCAAACTCGAATAATTTCACAGGATTCAGGTCGCAAATCAGTGCCCTTAAATAACTCCTGAATTGATTCTTTTGTATATTTTTTCTTCGCTATTTCATCACTTTCATCAAAGGTGTGAAGAAAAAATTTTCCACCCTTTTTTATATTAATTTCAATTGTTTTAATTAAAGACTTCGGTGTCTTGAGTTTTTGAATTACATAATTAGAATAAATAAGGTCGTATGGTGCATTTGGAGACGAATAAACTTCATTCAGGTCCGTCCCAGTTATAATATCAACGCCGTCACATTCCCATCCCATTTCTTTTAATCCCCTAAGATCGGTTCCATCGCCGCTGCCTAAATCTAAAGCCTTGCCGCCTTTGAGAAAATGCCTAACTATAAAATGCTTTAATTCTGGATTCATATTATTATCATATCATTATTTCGATACCTCTCGGCAATCTCTTCGACCGTAAGCCTACTTGCGAGTTTACAGGCTACACAAAAGGAGATGCTAAGAAAGAAACGGAATTTACAGATAATAAAGCGAAAGCGAGTCTACGCTCCTAGGTTAAACCTATTATTTCATCAAATTTACCGCTCGTACCTCACCTAGCAAACTCTTACTCTTTAGTTTAGAAAACACATGTAATCAAATTCACTAAAAAGTCCACCCCTGTTTCCAGAGGTGGATTCCTAATCGATCTTACTTAAGATTCTTGTCGATCAATTTTAATCAATTCTTTAATCTTCCCAGAATCTCTAATTTCTTTCATTTGCTTATCAAATTCTGTAAATGAAATTTTAATCGAAGTGTAATTCACTGTCGAATCGGTTTTCGCCACCAATTTCACAAAGTAATAACCATCTCCTGAACTTGAGACAAATTTATCCGAAATTTCCCCCGCATTGAGACTCATCGCTTTTAGTGACCTACCACCATCCACGTTCATTTTATCGACTAAGCCACCAGTTTCTTCATAAAGCACCTTATCGCCCAGCTCTTCCGAAATCGCCTTCAAATCTTTTCCAGACTTAATCAAAGATTCTACCTGCGCCGCAAGTTGCACCGCGTTCGTATCAATTGCCTGCGAAACTTTTTCCTTCACCAGCGAAAGGTAAATCATTCGGCGATATTCCTTCATCGTCAAACCAAAATTATCCTCCAGAATTTTCTTGAATCCTTCTTCACTACGTTCCACCCCACCAATTTTTCGGTGCTCCAAAATCGTTTCGTCCACTTCCTTATCGGTCACCGTCAAATCATTTTCTTTCGCCAATTTCAAAGCCCAAGCATAATTCTCTGCCTCATCCAGCGCCAAGCGCTTATAATGCTGCTCCATAAAATCATTATCTTTTGCATTATCTAGCTTACCCTGTTGTTTTTCAATCGGCGTAATCGTACTATGATAAATCAAAAGATAATCCGAATAACGCACATCCGCACCATTTACATTGGCCACCGACACCGGCAAAAGTTGGGTCAAACGATAAAGAATCGGATTCGTACTCTGCCATTTATAAAGCATAAAATAACCTGCCCCCGAAGCCAAAACCACCGCCATCACTGACAGAATAATCGTCACCGTCACCACGCGATATTTTGCATATTGCATAGGATACTTGAACTTACGTCCCTTCGATAGCACCTCTTCGCGACGCTCTTCGACCTTCTCTAATTCTGTTTTATTCTTGAATTCTTCAATCTTTTTTTGCTCGCGTTTTTGTTTCATCTTCGCCACGATTGAAAGTCTCTTCTCTTTTACGGCGTCGGTTTCGTTTATCATTGTTTTATCCACTTCGTTTTCTAATTTAGCTTTGCTCATTTCCTATTTCTCGTTAATTAGATTTTGTAAATCGTTATAAATTTTTTCGGAATTTTTCACCATCGATATTACTAAATCCCCCACCGCCGTCTGGATCACAATCGTACCATACCCCATCAATCCTGCACGAATTCCATTCACCCCATAAGAAATACTTTGGATCTTATCTAATCCCAAATCTACCACTGATTTCTTAAACAAACCTCGTTGCGAAATTTGACGAATACGCTGATTGGTCACAATGTAAATCGAAAAATACCACAACATATAGGAATATAGAAACCCTAAGACCCCCACCAGGATCAATGCCAAAAACACCTCGAAAATCATCATGTTATTTGGCCAAAGCAAGGTTAATCCCACCCCGATCATAATCATTAAAATTAAAAATATCACACCGGACTTCGCCGTCAAAAAATGGCGTCGGAACACAAACTGCACCTCTTCGCCTTCTCTCTGACCATCAAAAATCATTTTTCTCATACGTATTTGGTGACCCGGGCGGGAGTCGAACTCGCAACCTTCTCCTTAGGACGGAGCCGCTCTATCCATTGAGCTACCAGGCCATACCTAAATTATACCATATTCGATTCCACGACCATTTTTTGATAAACATAAAGATTAACTAAGACTTTTTAGTAAAATAGCCTAGGAATTGTTATATAACTTCATAGTTTAGTTATTATGATGAACATCGTTTTCCAAAAATGGATTAACTAAATCCATCCACTCCAAAGGCAAATAAACAGATAGATAACCATGATTATATCCTTTCGCTTCATATACGGTACAATTGGGATGCATTTTTTGAAATAGCTTAGCCGATTCCTTAACGCAACTCATTTCTTTTTCACCATAAATATATAGAACCTGCGCTTTGCTTTCTGCAATAGAATATTTAAGCCTATATTCTCCCATATATGTTTGATATATAGTCACCAATGTTTTAATCGGCGTCCTTGGCATATCCTCCATATAATAGTTTTCTATTTCTTTCGGATAAGCCATATTAGGAAACATTTTTTTCATTAAACTCAACTGAATTTTACATGCATATTTGCTAAACATAAGTTTTCCAAATAATTTTACAATAATCGTACTAACCCTTGCCAGTTTGGGTTGAGGAATACAAATACTACCGTCTATTATTGCTTTCTGAGCTATATCGCTTTTTAGTGATAATAACTCAATGACAATTTGACCTCCCAAAGAAACACCTCCCACAGCAAACAATTTTCCATTACAATTGTTTTTTATATAGTCCATAATTTGATGTGCGGAGTTTTCAGTTGAAATATACTCTTTTTGATATTCTTCTCCATGACCATCAAGTGTTGGTAAGATCACATGATATTTATCGGATAACATACGAGCTTGCCGGAGATAATTCCACCAGGAATTACCTCCGCCATGTATCAATAATATATGTGGAAATTTTTTATCACCAAATTCATGAAATATCATATTCCAAAACCTCCACCACTTTCGCCACCAAAAACGCCATCACATTAAAAATCACAATCGTTGCTCCAGTCGGAGTGGCTACAAAATACGAAAAGATAATTCCCATTACCATACAAAATACCGAAACGACCACTGAGCTAAAAACCACCGCCTTAAAATTTTTCACCACTTGCATCGCCGTCGCCGTCGGGAAAATAATTAAACTCGAAATCAGAAGCGCCCCCACCAGTCGCATCCCCAGTACTACCACTACCGCGCATAAAATCGCAAAAATTGTATTTAATCGCTCAGTCTTCAGTCCAATCGATTTAGCAAAATTCTCATCAAACGTCATCACGAAAATCTCATGATATTTCACGATAAAGAACAAAATCACCACGAGTGAAAAAATCACTCCCACCACTACGTCGAAATCATCTAGCGCCAGGATACTGCCAAATAAATAATTATTGATATCCGTGTTCACCCCCTTCACTACCGAAATCACCAGAGTCCCCACCGCCAGCGCCCCCGCCGAAAGCATCGCGATTAAGGCATCCGCATCCACCTTACTTTTCTGGTTCACTTGCAAAATCAAAATCGCCGCCAAAATCACTATCGGTAAGGCAAATTGCAGTGGCATCACCCCAATTACCGTCGCAATCGCAAACGCACCGAATCCCACATGTGAAAGTCCATCCCCAATCATCGCTTTTCGCCTTAGTACCAAGGACACTCCAATCAGTCCCGCCGTCACTGCCAGCACTACCCCCACTACCAGAGCCTTTACCATAAATTGGTATTGCCACATTTCCAGAAACTTTTCCAAAATTCCGTTCATCGCCACCTCCTATTTCCCATCACTTTCACCATGGTCATGGCGATGAATTCTTTTTACATATTCCTCTGTCGTTTCCATCGTCGCCACTCCGTCCGCTAGCGCCAAAATTTTATTCCCCACCAAATTCTGATGGTCGAGATCGTGCGTAATCATCATAATCGTGATTCCCTGCGCATTTAATTTCAAAAGCTCTGCGTATAATTCTTTTTTCGATTTCGAATCCAAATTATTTCCCGGTTCATCCAAAATCAATAATTTCTTCGTTGCTACTACCGCCCGTGCTAGCCAAATTTTCTGCCTCTGTCCACCCGAAAGCTCGGCGAAATGTTTCTTCAATAATTTCTTCATGCCAAATTTCGCAAGCGCAGCTTCACATTTTTCCTTATCACTCTTCGTATAAAAAATCCCCCGCTTCTGATTGAGTAGTCCACTTAATACAATTTCTTCCACTGTCGCCGGAAAATTCGACGTTATTACCGTCTCCTGTGAAATATAGCCAATCTCCTTCCGGCTCATCCCGAGAAACTCCACACTTCCTGCACTTGTCTCTATCAAACCTAAAATTGTCTTAATTAGAGTGGTTTTCCCGGCCCCGTTACAGCCAACCAAGCAGACAAAATCTCCCGCCAAAATCTCAAAATTAATCTTTCGAAACACCGGCGTTTTCGCATATTCTACGCTCAAATTTTTTACTGCAATGATTGGCTGTTTTTCCATAAAAATCCTATTTATTTAGAGCCAATAGATTACGTTTCATCAAATCGACATAAGTCACGCCCTTCGAAAAATCATCTGCCGTCACATTATGTGCCGAATGTAATTCCAAAACTTCTGCGCCCGTATCTTTGCTCACGGTTTCCGCAATCTTGCCATTCGAAAGTTCAATCTTGTAAATTTTCTTAATCTTTTCTTGCTTCACTTTATTGATTAAGAAACTAATCGTCTTCGCACTTGCCTCAGTTTGTTCTGAGCAACCCGAAAAAGCCGCCGCATATTTCAAACCAAATTCATCAGCAAAATAACGGAACGGAAAACGATCTGCCACCACAATTTCCGAAATTTTACCATCAATCGCCTGGTGTAAATCCTTATCTACCTGCGCGATTTCCGCCACATATTTTTCGGCATTATCATTAATCTTGGTCTTTTCGTCTGTATCAATTTCGGAAGCCACTTCTGCGATTTTCTTCACGATTTCCATCGCCTTTTTCGGACTCGTCCAGACATGTTCATCAATTTCTAGACCTTCCTCTTCCTCTTCATGGTCGTGCTTATGCGCATGCGACTCATGGTCATGGTGGTGATCGTGGTCATGGTCATGTTTATGATCGTGATCGTGGTCGTGGTCATGATCATGTTCATCCTCATCTTCCATTCCTTCCACGATTTCTTCTTCTACCGTCGACACAAGATCAACTAATTTCACTACATGGGTCTTTTTCGTATCTACATCCTTCAGAATCTTTTCCACCCAAGTGTCAGAATCTCCCCCCACATAGATAAACATATCCGCATTCTTAATATCGATAATATCCTGCGGTGTTGGCTCGTAAGTGTGCGTCTCTGCCCCAGGTTTTACCAACATTTTTGTACTAATATTCGTATTTTTTGTCACCGCCCTGGCAAAATCATAGCCCGGAAAACTCGTCGACACTACTGAATACTTTTTTTGTTCAAACTTTTCTCGGTTTAGTACCAAGAAAGCCAATAACCCCACCACCAAAACTAGGCCGAAAATCGCCCATAACTTTTTCAAATTTTTCATTTTTACTCCTTATTCTACTATTAAAATTCTGAGTAAAAAATTTAATTAATCAAACAATTCCCCCGTGAAACTTCATTCACTACGCGTTTATCTAAAAGTCTCAAATGAAAAATTCGAAACAAACATTTCGCACAAATCGTTAGTCTCGGTAAACCACTGAAAATACGGGGATCTTCTTTTTCACTCCCGCATTCCACCACATGTCCGCAAATTCGACAATGGTGCATTTTAGCCTCTTGGTGGTTCGCCTTCCGGCTCGTTTAATAA
>CALIJO010000052.1 GCA_938017655.1 uncultured Candidatus Saccharibacteria bacterium | reverse complement strand
TTTTTGGCGCATTGTATCTATGCTTCTTTCTGGTCTTCACTTTTTTAGCTTTTCAACCTCAAACGGTAGAGGCCAACACTAATTTGATTCTTGAAATTCCCAAAATTAATCTCACCTCACCGATTCGTGCCCTCGAAATTACCGACGAGAACACCCTTATTTCACCAGAACGCATTGCCGGCGTCTATCACGCCAATCAAAATCACGATTTTATTATTGGCCACTCCTCTACAATTTTTCAGAATTTAGATAAATTAAAGGTCGGCGATACTTTTCGTTTTGGTGACCAAACTTACCAAATCAAAACTCGTAAAATTCAGCAAAAATCCGACATCAATATGTCAAAACTCTTGACCAAAAAATCCACCCCGACTATCACCTTGATGACCTGCCATGGCAAAAAAATCTCTGGGCACGATTATACCGAACGTCTAATTCTTACCGCTGAATTAATCTAATTTCGTAGAGTTCATCTCTACACGGCTTTTGTCTTACCTAAAAAACTCGTAGAGTTCATCTCTACGTCATATCTGTTATTTTTATCAAAAAACCTGGAGTCTATCTCCGGGTTATCTCTGTTTTAAACCTTCATTAATCGTACCGCGAAACCACCCATGCTCACCACCGGAATTTCCAGTTCATCTTCCGCATCTACTACTAGACGATCAATTTTCAAATCTGTCGGATTACGGCGAAAATCTGCCGTATCGCCATCTCGAAAAATAAAGGCATTATATTTCACATCTTTTTCTAGGAAGCTTAATTTAATTTTCATCGTGCGGGCCACCTCATCGACAATACCTCCGACATACCAATCCGACTCGCCTCGCCCCCTTCTCGCAACCGCGTAATATTCGCCAATCTTTCCGAGCAAAGGCACTTCAATTTCGAAATTCACTGGTGCCTTCTGAATGAACGAAAAAGCATCTCGATTTTTTCCATAAGATTCTGGACGGTCGGCTAACATCTGCATCCCAGAATGAAACACCACATAGTAAGCTAACTGCCTGGCCAGGGTGGAATAAATTTTTTTCGCAGGATTATTTAAATCAAAAATTCCTGGCGTAAAA
>CALIJO010000051.1 GCA_938017655.1 uncultured Candidatus Saccharibacteria bacterium | reverse complement strand
GATCACCTGTACCAATCAAATTCTTACGTGCCGCCGAAGCATTTTTCGCCGCTTCCGCACGTTGAATATCGTTCAAACGCGTACGCAACACCATCATGGCGCGCTCCTTGTTTTGACGAAGAGAGCGCTCATCTTGCATTGCCACCATAATTCCGGTCGGCAAATGCGTAATACGAATAGCCGAGTTAGTCGTGTTCACTGATTGACCACCATGTCCACCCGCGTGAAAAATATCAATCCGTAAATCATTTTCATCAATCACAATTTCCGACTCCTCCACCTCCGGCAAAGCCACCACCGTCACCGTAGAAGTATGAATGCGCCCCTGCGACTCGGTCACTGGCACACGTTGCACGCGATGTACACCACCTTCAAATTTCATCGTCCCGAAAGGCGTGTCTCCGTCCATCTTAAAGACCACCTCTTTCACGCCACCGGTTTCATTAAGACTTTCGTTCATTAGTTCTACTTTAAAACCATGTTTTTCCGCATAACGTAAATACATACGATAAAGTTCGCCCGCAAATAAAGAAGCCTCATCACCACCAGCTCCAGCTCGAATTTCCATAATCACTGGCTTATCATCATCCGGATCACGTGGAATTAGCTTATCATCAAGTTGCCTAGTTAAATCAGTAATTTTTTCGGTAAGCTCTTGAATTTCAAGCTTTGCCATCTCGCCAAGTTCAGGATCTGAAACAATCGCCTCGTCGTCCTTAATTTGCTGCTCGGCACGGGTAATTTCATTTTTTAAATCCAGAATTGATTCAACCTCCGCCTTTCTCTTCGATTTTGCAGCAAAATCATTTTCGAGGTAAGCCTTCGGATTTTCCAAGAATTGATTAAGTTGAGTTAATTCCAACTCTAAACTTTTGATTTTTTCGTCCATATTAAATTAATTATATAATAATCCACCCCATATTCCAATGTTAGAAAAAGCAAAAACCAACTCCACTAACTCATGTATAAAAATCATTTTTTACATATAATGAATATATGGAGAACAAAAAACCAAAAATCAGAAAATCACCCACCATTAAACAAACATCCGTTTTAAATTTTATCTTTTTTATTATGATTACTCTTCTTTGGGTTCCTTATGGTTTTGCCTTTTTTATAAAACAAGCCGATGCAAGGACATATCAAGCAATACTACTCATTCCGTTGCCGGTAATTGGACTCTTTATATCAAGAAAAATTGGCATTTTGATTGCAAACTATATCTTCCATAAAATTAAAAGACCTCATTTTTACCTTATTTTCCTAATCTTATTTGTTATTAATATTTTCTGCGCAATATCTTGTCTAGCCGTAGAAATATCTAGTACCGGGTATCCGATAAAAGCTTGCTTAAACATATGTTACCAATTAAATGCAGTTGAAGTTTTTACGGCTAACTT
>CALIJO010000050.1 GCA_938017655.1 uncultured Candidatus Saccharibacteria bacterium | reverse complement strand
TTGCGACATTTTCTCATAACAATCTACTGCGACATTATCACGTAATAACAACAAACTTCAGGCAAATTATTGACATTTCTGCCCTTGTTTAATATAATGAAAATATCGAAGCACTCGCACGGCGCCGAAGATATCTGCCGCGAGAGCTTCTTTTTATTGCGATAGAATAATTATTCTGTAATAAAATTACAAAGTTACTCATTGTTTTTTTGTTGCAAAGGTCCTGGACCTTAACGTCTAGGTTCTAGCCATTAATGTCAATCAAAAAAACGGAATTATTTTTTGTGATTTTTTACTTATAAGACAATTTTAAAATCATCGTATTTATCAGCAAAGGCTTCCTCGATTGCTTTATTGGTTTTTTTAAGATAATTTTTAACGAGATAATAACCTAGAGAATAGCCAGACCAGCGTGGGAGTTTATCATTACCATTGAAAAAGATTTCATTATAGTTGTAGTTATCAGAATCTAATTCATTATGAATGAGAGCTAATATTTCTTTATTTTGTTTGTCAGAACGTTCAAGAATAGTTTTAATAAATAAACTTTTTCCAGTTTTATTTTTTACAAATTCAGCCTCAAGAACACAAGCTAGTCCTTCAAAGATAAGATTATCAAAAAGCGATTTCATCCATTCGGGATTCCTTCCCCATCGGGATGCATGGCAAAGTTCATGTACGATATTTTCTGAAATAAGATTTTCGGTAGCTTTTTCGTTATCGATACTAATCTGAATAAAATCGGCGGAAAAAGTATACCCGCCTGCGCCATTTTCTGGAATAGTCATTTGGATTCGATTGGTGACTAGAATATCGATATCCCAGTCTATTTTTAGTTTTGGGAAAGCGTATTCTTCGGCCGCTTTTGTGGCGTTTATAATCATCTTTTTCTGATTAGATAAATTTCCGTTGGCTTCGGTGAGTAATAAGTTTATTTTGCTCATACAGTTATTGTACTGCTTTTTTGAGATAATATAAAAAATAGAGTATTGTTAAATAATTACTTTTTTCATGGAGCACGCCTGGCTTCGCGGCTACTCCATTCGTCGAAAATAAAAAATAAACCCCTGTGGGTTTTATTTTGTTATTTTCTCCTCATGGAGCCGCCTTCGAGATTTGAACTCGAGACCCCTTCCTTACCATGGAAGTGCTCTACCACTGAGCTAAGGCGGCGGGTCATGTATGAACATGATTGGTGCTGGAGGTAGGACTCGAACCTACGAAGGTGTAACCCGAGAGATTTACAGTCTCTTGTCATTGCCGCTAGACTACTCCAGCTTTTAAAATTCATCCACCTGCTGGCGTGAGCCAAGCCCAGACAGATAGGAATATTATAGCAAGGTGAGGGAGATTTTTCAACAGATTTCTGGAATGAAAAGACATAGAAAATTTGAGAAAGTTTCTGGAATGAAAAGACATGGAAAAATTTGAGAAGGTTTCTGGAAAGAAAAGATATGGAAAATTTGAGAAGATTTAGAGGAAGCATTTATGACATTCTGGATTTTTAGAAATAAAAAGGAGCGCTTGTGGGCGCCCCAATTTTTGCGCAAGATTTGCAGTTTAGGTTTCATTTTTCAGAACACTCAAGTACGAAGAGTGAGGTTTAGACCTTGGTTATTTAAGATTGATCACTTTTGCTCCTGGACGGTAGAACGAAATTAAATTTTCATCCTCTGTCAGCTCATTTTTTGATAGTAATCAGCTCGAATGTTGGCGCGATATTCGCAGAGCTCGTAATAGGCTTGGATGAGCATGCTTTCGTTCCTAGTATCGCCATGAGGATTACTAGTGATTGTATAATTTGACCCGGTAAAAGTTTTACGAATTGTCTTGTTGTCAAGTAAATAATCATCTTTGGAAAGAATCAGGTTTCTAGGTAAGCCATCCTCTCTGAGGCTTCTTGTGTTGTTGCGAATAGCTAGATATTGATCAATTAACAACGCGAGAGAGCTGCTGGATTTTTCCAAATCATGATTTGGTACGATTGGGATAAAACCAAGCCAACCGAGGAGTATTCTGGTTGTCAGGAGAAGCGGTCCACCGTATTTGAGTAAAGTATGGAATGGCTCCTTGAGGAAAAATCCATAAGTGCAAGGGGTCAGACTGAAGGTGGCGTCGAAATTGCTTTCCATCTTGTGGATAATAATGTCGCCCATACCGATAGAGTGACCAATGGTAGTGCGACTAAGGCGTCTGAACTTCTTATTGCGTCTGATAATGGCTTTTCGCATCGCGGTGACGTAAATTGGTATGTCAAAACCAAAATTACTGTAACAAAGCGCATAAACACCATCGCCATCATGCAGATGATCTAAGATGTAATCAAAAGCACTGACGGAAGAGTCCCGTACTCCGCAAATTTGAAAAAAGTCTGTCCTGCCGTCGTCATTGCCACGACGCACGGTGTGCGTGTGTGTAGTAGCAGTGATGAGTGACTTTCTTAAAATTGCGGCACTGAGTGAATTAATTAGCATAAATGCGATAATCCACTGCCACATTCTAGGTAAACCTAAAACTGCAAGTTGCTGATAAATAAATGTACTCATTTTGTTTTCCCCTCTTTCGTGAATATACAACAAAAATCAAAATGTATTAAAAATATGTTACCATATTTTAATGATTATGTCAAGCTGTCAGCTAGGCTTTTTGTAGAGCCTGTATTGGTCGGTGCTTCCCTGATTCTTGATGATAGCGTTAATGGCGTCAAGGATTTGCCGGTCGGTTTTGGTATCGCCGGAGCTATAACCGTCGAAAATTTTATCCCCGATAACGGTGAATGGCACACCGCTCACGTCTTGATCCAAGAATTTGCCAAAATTCTTCATAAAACTTTTATTGTCTTTGTCGCTCCAAACTTCGAAAGAATAGATATTAATTTTGTCTTTGGTCTCAGCTGGTAATTTCGAAATGAATTTGGCGAGGGCTTTACAATGTGGGCAACCGTCACCCCAGAAAATATAAATATTTGGTTTGTTGCTGCTGAGGTCGATGTCGGATTCATGATTAAAGGCGAATTCGGTTCCTTGGGATTGTTTCGAAGTTGGTTGATCGGTGCTTTCTTCGGTCTGAGTGGATTCGGCTGATCCGTTTAGGCTTGGTTCGGCTGTCTTGTCTGAGGAGTTTTTATTCATAAGTGGCATTACAATTACAGCAATGGTAGAAAGGATGGCGAGAGTAGCGAGAATTAGAAGTGAAGCGAGCTGGGCGCGTTTTTTGTTGATGGACTTAGTGTTTTGAGGTGTAGAATTTTCCATAGATTTATTATAACTTTTGGTGAGAAAAATGTAAAAAATTTATTGAGTTTATGGTAGGATTATATTTGTGATTTTTAATTTATACCCTGTGGAAAAAATCTGAAAGAAAATAGTAAAAATCCTCCCCATTTTATTTTGTTTGTGTTAATATAGGTTTAAGGATGTCATTATTGATTAAATTTTGGGAGAGAGATTTATGATAAGTGTGATTTTTGGCGATCCGAGAGGGTCTTTATCATGTGGCTTGACTGACAAGAATGGCATCCTTTTGTGAAGCAAGCGTAACTCCGATCGTCAAGATTGGAGCTTTTTGTTCTCTGTAAGGAGGAGATGTTTTATGGTGATACATGATTTGTATCCAGAAAAATCAAAGGTAATACTTTTAATACATCCAATGTTGGCCTCGAGCGAGCCGATGAGGAAATATTTGGTGGAGAATATCCTGAAAGAGGCTGAAGAATGCCAGTTCATTATACCGGATTTATCGGGGCACGGTGAGGCAGCTGATGAGATATATGAAAGTGCGGCGGAAGAGGCGCGGATTTTAACGCAATATCTATTAGAACGTGGAGCAACTAAGATAGACTTGGGGTTTGCGGCATCGCTGGGTGGAGTGGTGCTGTTTGAAATATTGAATGTGGGAGTGATTAAGTTTAAGCGGTTATTTTTTGAGGGGGTGAGTTTTTATGAAAATGCGAAATTGGGTGGATTTTTGATGACGAAAATAATGCTGGCGAAGCGGAAAAAGGGACTGAAGAATCCAAAACTCGCGGTAGAGAAAATGTCTAAGATGTTTGGAGATCAGGCTGGTAAGGTGATGGCCGAGAGATTTTTGAAGATGGACCCTCGGA
>CALIJO010000049.1 GCA_938017655.1 uncultured Candidatus Saccharibacteria bacterium | reverse complement strand
CAAAAACGACATTTTGACGTAACAAAATATGTGACATTTTGACGTAACATTGACATAATTTGCCTGAAGTTAGGTTTAGTTAAACAATTCGGAACAAGCTGTTTTTAAGTAGTTATCCTCATTGTATAATATATATATTGGGTATTTTCCCACACAGCATGAAGAGGAGGGGAATCATGAGCACATTTAAGATTAAAGTAGCAAATTTTTTCGCAAGACAATCTTGTGCTGCCTGGCAGCCTAATCGGATTATTCGCGCAATCTGTCGCCACATCTATCTTTTCATCATGGAAACTGACGCCAAGGAATATCCTTACGCTGATCTCAAATTTGCCAATTGGCCAGAATCCGACGGCAACTTCTATACCCTAGTTACCGATTCTAGTGGCTTCATCATTCGCCATAGTACTAGCTACGTATCATGGCTAATGAAAAAGCACTGCGGCAGTTCACCAAAACTACCTAAACCAGGGCCGCGTAACCCTGGAGAACATTGCTTCGATGCTAAGCATTGGGGTGAGATTCTCGAGTACAACGGTTGGCAAAAAGTTTCAAGGGCTGAATGGCCGTCATACCGAGATATATTTGATGAGAGGCACTTTATCGGTATAATTACCGACGCAGATGAATTCGGTCTTCTAGTATGGTTTAATAACGCTGGGTTTAATATCACTGGATCTCCTGTTATATGGTTGGTTTCGACCTATAAGGATTTTAAAGAGCAAAATTTAGAAATTCCTGCCTCTGAAAAATCTGGCATCATCTGGTATCGTGAACCCAAAGTAAAAGACATTTAGGTTTACGAAAAATTTGCCACACACCTTCACCTCTCGGGAGAGAGGTGAATTTATTGCACCTTACAAATTTGAGGAATTTTTACCGAAACAGCCACTCCACATACTTTACGAAAGGTTAGGTGAATCTATGTTTACTAACAAAATCAATCTTGCACTCAAAATCGCCGCCAAGGTTCATCAAGGTCAAAACCGCAAGGGGACTGATATTCCATATATCTCTCACCCCGTTGCCGTCGGCATGATTATTAGTCAATATACCAATGACGAGACCACGATTGTTGCTGGGATCCTGCACGATATTCTTGAAGATGTTAATCCAGACATCTACTCTGAGGCCGATATGCGTCGTGATTTTGGCGATGAGATTACCGACATCGTCAAAGATGTTTCAGAACCTAAAACCGCCGGTCAACCCAAGCTACTGTGGAAGGAACGCAAGAAAAGTTATTTAAAGCGCCTCGGTAGCTCATATTATATTGAGACCTACTTTGTCGTCGCTGCCGATAAAATTCATAATCTTACCGATATTCTAAAAGATTACGATCGGTTTGGTGATGAAATTTGGCACCGCTTCAATGCTTCAAAGTGGGATATTTTACAATACTATCGAGCTGTTTTTAGTCTCATCAGAAAAGAACCAGTACCGATAGAACTTAAGCGTCACCTTGCAACACTTATAGAAAAGCTAGGAAATATCGTCACAATAAATCTCTAAGGTAAAAATTCTTCATAATCAAGCTACCCCCTACTTCATTCGTAGGGGGTTTTATTTTCAACGAATTCTGAGTTTAATTGTTTAATAGGATCGGTTATATGTCTCGTTACTATGGTGCTTAATTGCTTGACAAACTATATCTCTATCAGCATATTTCATAGCGGCCATTTCATCCGAATTAGATTGAGCTTTCTCAGTTGCTACTTGGATGGCTCTATCAAAATAAGCGTCCATCGCTGTAATCTGCCTCTTAGCCTTCTCTAACTCATCTTCCTGCATCCACTTTACTTCTTCAGGACCCATATTTTCTAGCATATAACGAATATCTGAAGCTTGCTTAGAGCATTCAAATAACGTACACCATTTTGCGCACTTTTCAGCGTATTTGTATATTGACCTTTCTTTCTGGTACGAAGCTTCACCGTATTTCTTTCTAAACTCATCTGTTGGCATGCCACGGGAAAGCACATCGGCAATATCCGTTGAATAACCCACAATAAATCTGGGCATTACATCAATTCGTCCTTTTTTATACATAGGATTCCAGGAGTTATTTTTGTCTTCATAATATTTAGCAGAAGCAAATCCAGGAATCTTCAAGCCATACCGAAACTTCAATGGCAGAGCTTTAGTCATAATTATATCGTTACCAGAATAGTCTTTACTAACGAAGCTTTCCCCAAATTCCGATGCCTCATCCGGTGCCGTATTTTTCTTTCCATAGACATGTTTCCATTTGAATTTCTGGCTCATTTTATCGTTATCGGTATTATAGGTTAAATCAATTGCAAATGGGAGCGTTTCATGATTAGTAGTCTCATTGCTAATCATGCCAATCACATCGATATGATTAAAGACATCATCTACTTCGGCGGTAGGGAATGTAACTAATGCCAAATAATCTGAATCATCACCATAAGAATCTTCTTCACTAAACCATTCACCACGCTCTACCATATCCGTAAAAGTTATTTCTAGCAGTTTTGCATCAGAACGTTCTCCAACTTTTTTATATTCCGGCGTATGCTTAAAATCATCAAGCAGTTTTAGATCTTTTCTGACATCATCAGACGGATAAATTAGCCCTTCAAAATGGCGTGGATTAGGCGTCATCATCGCCAAGATGTTTTCTACACGCCCATATTCTGTTTTTATTTTCGACGCATTCGGGTTAATCATATAATACCTCCAAACAAACAATTACTACTCCTAATTATATTATAAGAAAATGAAAATGGCTCGCCTTTAATAGCGAGCCCTTAGGAATCCCTGTTCACTCTTATCCCGTTTAAGGAAAATTCTTATCTAATCCATCTAAGGACATTAATGATACGACTCACTCTTTTCCTGTTTAAAGAAGAACTCTTCTCCAATCCATCTAAGGACACCAATGACATGCCGTTCCTGATAATTATGATTTGATGACGCAACCTTAATATCAATTATTCCTCTCTCAAAGAGATATTCATCACTAACAACATACATCGTACCGCGCGATTTTGCATCAATGATATCCCTCAATCTATTCCATTCATCGGTAGAATAGAAGTCCTGATACTTAGCCGCCGAATAACGAACCCCTACTTCAGCAGGACGATCCATACCAGGTATTTCCTGAGACCAAAAGGAAAAGCGATTGTGTGACTTATTCCAGTCGAGAATAAAATCTTTAAGTGTCTGCTTCATAAAATTACCCCCTTTCTAAATGTGCATTCTTATAGAATAAATACTATTGTAACACAAACTATATTATTTGTCAAAATACCTTGACAAATCACTATAAAAATATTACAATATATAAATCTCGATGCGAGAAAAACCGTGAAAAATCTGACCCAAAATTGGTCCCATTTCACAAAGAATCCCACATCATCACCCAATCGATAGGAGGAGATACTATGGCACATTTAGAGAAAAAGGACATGAAGCAAACAATTCGTTCCAGCCTTGTCGGCTTTGCTGTTGGCGATGCATTAGGGGCACCCGTTAAGTCTCTAAATCGAAATTTCTTAGAACTCATACCGGTCACTGAGATGCTGCCTGTCGGCACCCATCATCAACCTGCCGGGACTTGGTCTAATAATACATCCATGACCATCTGTTTAATGCAGTCACTGATCGATCAAAAACGTTTCCATTATCACGACATTATGAAGAATTTTGCCAAGTGGTATTTGCATGATGAATTCACTGCCACCAATCTCGCCTTTGATATTGACGACACATGCAAACGCGCGATCGAAAATTACCTCATTGGCGGACACCCCGTCAAATGCGGCCTAAACCATCACACCAATAATGGCAATGGCTCACTCATGCGCATTTTGCCAGTAGCCTTCGTTTGTCACAACAACCAAATCACCGGCGAAAAACGTTACGAATTAGTGAAAAATATTTCATCCCTCACCCACGCTCATTCAGTTAGCGTGCTGGGTTGTCTAATTTACACTAATTTCGTCTGCCACTTACTGGATGGCGATGCTCCAAAAGGGGCTTACCTCAAAACTCAGCTAGATGATTACAGTCAGTTTGGAAAAGAAGAAATCACTCTATATAGTCGAATTCTGAAAAATGAAATTTATCGCGACATTAAAGGATTTATTCCTTCTTGTAGCTATGTAGTAGATACATTAGAAGCGGCACTTTGGTCGTTTCTTACTACTGATAGCTTCCAAGATGCTGTGCTTACCGCAGTTAATCTCGGCGATGACACTGACGCGATCGGCGCCCTCACTGGCTCGCTAGCTGGTATTCAATATGGACTTCGAAGTATTCCAAGAAAATGGAGAACCACACTCAAGCGTGGCCGCTATCTCGTGAATCTCTGCGACCAGTTTGCTACAACTGAAATTGACACCACGGATATTGCTCCAGAAGCAACTTCCACTCTACGTTTTTAACCCACCAACCTCAATCGGCTTGGTGCTTGGCTTCACTATTTTCTCACTAAACTCCCGAAAACCTCGGGAGTTTATTTTTTCTAAAACCCGAACCTTTACTTGTTGCCAATAAAAAACCCCGAAACTATCGGGGCAGATCGACTTTAAAAGTCGAGAAAAATGTGTTACTGCCGCTACTAAGTGAGCGGCCGACTCCGTACTATTAATACGGTAGACGTAAAGCAAACAGGGAATGGAAACAAGTGACTTTTGGCAAAAACTTTAGAACTAGTTAAACCCGTTACGTTGTATGTACTTTTGAAAGGTTGGTACGTTTTGCGCTACGTGGCTCAAAACACTCGGTCAACGACCATCTCATCTCGGAAAAATCTACTTAATCTTTCAACGAAAATCTGTGAACTCACACAGACCTCCGCCTACTAGCGTTTCGATTATCCTTTCAAACCGAAGTGTAATACTTCCTCTCCAATCCGCATGCGATGCAAAATTAAGTATGGTTAATTCAGCCTGGTAAGGCTCTCTTAACCTGGTTAATTAAGTATGGTTAATTCAGCCTGGTAAGGCTCTCTTAACCTGGTTAAGTTTCCATTCCTGTTTATAAAAGAGCTCGTTTAGCGCTGACGTCATAATATCATACCTCACCCACTTTGCCTAGACTATTTTTAGCCTTTTTATATAATAAATAATATGGCGCAAATTACTCTTGAGCGAACCTACCTCGCGATTGATCTTAAATCTTTTTATGCCTCCGTCGAATGCGTGAAACGTGGACTCGACCCCTTGACCGCTCGCCTCGTAGTCGCCGACGAATCACGTACCGAAAAAACTATCTGCCTCGCCGTCACACCCGCCCTCAAAGCCCTCGGAGTCTCTGGTCGGGCCCGTCTTTTTGAAGTCTATGAAAAAGCCCCTCGCGGCAGTTTCATTATTGCTAAGCCTGCCATGGCTGACTATCTTCAGGTTAGCTCTAAAATTTTTGCTATTTATGCCGCCTATGTTGCCACCGAAGATATTCATGTTTACTCTGTCGATGAGGCGTTTCTTGATATTACTAGCTATCTTCGTGCCTATGAGATGGATGCCGAACAACTCGCACGCACTATCATTAAAGATGTTCTAGGTCATACCGGGATTACCGCCACCGCTGGGCTCGGTAGCAATCTTTATCTCGCTAAAATTGCCATGGATATTCTCGCCAAACACCAAACGGCCGACCTTGATGGAGTACGCATCGCTTCGCTCAATGAGACTTCTTATCGCAAATTGCTCTGGACCCATCAACCACTCACCGATTTTTGGCGCATTGGCCCTGGGATTAGCAAGTCTCTTCACAATTTTGGTATTTATACTATGGGTGATCTCGCTCGCTTTAGCCTCACCGCCTCCGAAAAGCTCTACCACAAATTCGGCGTGAATGCTGAATTAATTATCGACCACGCTTGGGGAATTGAACCGACCACGATTGCCGATATCAAATCCTATCGCCGAAAAGACCACAGTCTCAGCTCCGGTCAGGTCCTTGCTACCGGCCTTTATTCCGAGAAACTCCGTAATATCCTCGTCGAAATGGCCGACAAACTCTGTCATGAGCTACACGAAAAGCAGCTCCTCACAAATAACCTCACACTTCACCTTTCTTATGATAAAAAGGCCGATTCTACCTCTGTTAAACCTTTCGCTCACGGTTCCAAATCTTTTTCATACACCGATGAGAGTAATCTGATTATTGAATATTTTTTACAAATCTTCACCCAAATTCTCGATCCCACTCGTCCAGTCAAAAAACTTGGTCTCACTCTCGGACACCTCAAATCCGCCGAGAAAGTAACCACACAATTAGATCTCTTCGAAAGCCCAGAAATCGCCACACGCGCCAAACGTAATCAAAATCTCGAGCAAGCCACCCTGTTCATCAAGCAAAAATACGGCAAAAATGCCATCCTGCGTGGCACTAGCTATCTCGAAGGCTCCACCATGCGCGAGCGCAATCGGCAGATTGGCGGTCACAGTGCCTAAACCTAATCAGCAGATCAGAGGTCACCGTGCCTAAACCTAATTATCAAATTGAAGCCCCTCAGCCAAATCTATCTAATCCCTCACAGCTAGATTCTGAATTGGCTGACCCATATCAAGACATCATTAATCTCCATCCGCCACATTTACTGAATCATCCACCGATGTCCCGCACTGCCCGGGCCGCCCAGTTTATGCCTTTTAAGGCTTTGGAACCCCACGAAGCCAATATTCAGGCTGTCGAAGAAATTATCGAACAAAAAACTGATACCTATATTGATTTTGACGAAATCTATCCCGATTTTTAGTGCATTTATTTACAGATTTCATATCTTATGGTAAAATAATCCCAATCATGTCAAAAAAGAGTAATACCAAACGCAAGCTCGTCGGTCTCGTTTCAGAGGAATCCGGTATCCGTGCATACTATACCAAGAAAAACACCATGAACACCCCAGACAAGCTTAGCTTGAAGAAATACGATCCAATTCTTCGCAAGCACGTCGTTTTCACTGAAACCAAGAAAAACCTTGGCCGTAACGAAGTGAAAGAGAAGAAGCGCTAAAATCTCCCTCTCCTTATGGGAGATTTTTTCTGTGTCAAAAATTTAGAAGTCCCACAAATAATCCGCGAGAGGATTGTTTCAATAGAGCATTAGTCTGCTAATTAGATTTTTTCGCAACAAAAAATAGCTCCATTGAGCTAATCTGGCAGGGGCGCACGGAATCGAACCATGATCTACGGTTTTGGAGACCGCTATACTAACCGTTGTACTACGCCCCTAGGCTTTTTTATTATAACATATCTCTCTAGCACTTAAGTCTCTAAATCGATTATATTTCTCTAGCACTTAAATTTTTATCTCAAATCGGTTATACCTAACTTAATCAATCATGATAAATCGGCTTTAAATTTTAAAATATTTGTTCACCTAATTACTTTCATGATATAATATCACCAATATGGAAGGTAAAAAGAAAACAAGACCTCGAGCTATCCTGGTATTCGGTGCGCCATGTAGCGGAAAAACTACATTTTGTGAAAAATTCTCACAACGCTTCAAAGCTCCTTACTACGATCTTCGAGCCTTGCGTGAAGAAGCAGACTTCACAGAGAAACAAATTCACGTCGTCCTCGAGGCGATTGCTAAAACTGGTCAAAACATCGTGGTTGAAGGTGGGCTCGATACCGAAGATGAACGTAATTCCGTGCGCAAACTATTGAAACTATCTGGTTATGCACCGACTCTCGTTTGGATTCAGACCGATATTAACACTATCAAGCTGCGTCTTAAGCTTAAGCTTCGTTCGGTTGCGCGCGCCAAGGAAGAATACGACAGCCGCATCCGTCTCATGGAAGCTCCAGCCGAAATTGAAAAACCAATTATCCTCTCTGGTAAACATACTTTTGAGACCCAGCTTTCTCACGTCTTAGCTCAACTCCAAAATGATTCTCGTCGATTCTGAATTTGGCGAAATTGTTGTTCGCCGTAACGCCTTAGCTAAAAACATTTCTTTTTCACGTTCCACTTCCGGACGACTCCAAATGTCGGTCCCGTCCTTTATCTCCGACCGCCAAATTCAAAAAAATCTCGATTCCATGCGAGAGCGCCTGCGTGATCTAAATTTAGCCGATCCCGACACCCAACGCGCACGAGACACCCAAAAAAAGCTACTTATGAAACAAGCCAAAGAATATTTACCCTACCGCCTTGAATATCTCGCGAAGCGTTATGGTTACCATTATGACAAAGTAACTTTAAAGCATCAGTCTACGCGCTGGGGCTCTTGTACCCGTCGCAAAAAATCCCTCCTTGGCGGCTACGAGTTTACCATTTCTATGAATATCGGCCTTATGCAAGTACCCGAAGTTTTACGTGATTATTTAATTATTCATGAACTCGCTCACATTAATCATCCCGACCATTCCAAGGCTTTTTGGCGGGAAGTCGAAAGTCATGACCCAAATTACCGCGCGCATCGTGAAATGCTTAAAAAACATAACCCAGGTCTATGATATAATATGTTTATGCAAGGGCAATCTATCTCTAAATTTCTTGATGCCACCAAGGTTCACACTAGTGTTTTTGATCGCAAATTCATGTATCTTTCGGACATCATCGACCCAATTTATCGTGAATATCTCATCAAACTTGAAAAAATTGGTGTAAATCTCGATCTCGACGTCATTCGTCGACGTCACCAAGTCGAAAACTATACCGACATTATCAAATTTATCGTCGGCTACCTCAATTCACGCCTTAAAAATCCGACCAAGGGGAATATTCTAATTTCCATGAATACGATTTCTGCTCAAAGTATCGACATCACTCCAGCCAAATATCATCTAACGATCACTGACGATAGTGTCGTCATGACCGTTGATAGCAGCGAACAATATTCCGCCCTCGGAGCTAAAATTAAATCCCGCCTTGGATTCGGCACTTCAATTTCATTTCCGATTCGCGAACCTTACGATTCTATTTAATTTTTACAAATAACATGGAATATTACCCCTGTTTTTTCGTCTATTAACTGCGCGCTAAAATCATCATTTTTTAGCATTATCCCCAGCCAAACTCCATTCTAAACTCTTGTTTTAAGCATAAGCTTTTGCTAAAATAAACTTATAAACGGGAGCATTATGAAAATCAAGAAATCATCAATTTTTGGTGTTTTTGGCGCATTATATTTATGCTTCTTTCTAGTTTTCACTTTTTTAGCCTTCCAACCCCAGACCGTAGAAGCTAATACTAATCTGATTCTTGAAATTCCCAAAATCAACCTCACCTCACCAATCCGCGCCCTCGAAATTACCGACGAGAACACTCTCGTTTCACCAGAACGTATTGCCGGCGTCTATCATGCCAATCAAAATCACGATTTTATTATCGGCCACTCCACTACAATTTTTCGGAATTTGAATAAATTAAAGATCGGCGACACTTTTCGTTTTGGCGACCAAACTTACCAAATCAAAACCCGTAAAATCCAGCAAAAATCTGACATCAATATGTCAAAACTCCTGACCAGAAAATCTACCCCGACCATCACTCTTATGACCTGCCATGGTCAGAAAATCTCCGGACACGACTACACCGAACGCCTAATTCTCACCGCTGAATTAATCTAATTTTTATAAAGTCCATCTCTACACAGTATTTGTATTACCTAAAAACCCGTAGAGTTCATCTCTACCTCATATCTGTTATTTTTTATCAAAAAACCTGGAGTCTATTCTCCAGGTTACCTCTGTTTTAAGCCTTCATTAGTCTCACCGCGAAGCCGCCCATTCCTACCACCGGAATTTCTAGCTCATCTTCCGCGTCCACCACCAGACGCTCGATTTTAAGATCCGTCGGGTTCGTGCGAAAATCTGCTATGTCACCATCACGGAATATAAAAGCATTATATTTCACGTCTTTTTCCAAGAAACTTAACTTAATTTTCATCGTACGCGCTACATCATCGACAATTCCACCGATATACCAATCCGTCTCCCCACGGCCACGTCTAGCTACCGCATAATATTCACCGATTTTACCAAGCAAAGGCACTTCAATTTCAAAATTCACTGGTACTTTTTGGATAAATGACAGCGCATCCCGATTTTTTTCATAAGATTCTGGGCGGTCGGCCAACATCTGCATGCCAGAATGAAACACCACATAGAAAGCCAGTTGCCTCGCCAGAGTGGAATAAACTTTTTTCGCTGGATTATTTAAATCAAAAATTCCTGGCGTAAAATCAAAGCCACCGGCGAGCATTCTCGTGAAAGGTAGAATCACCGCGTGCTTAGAATTCAAACCGCCACCTTCATATTCCTGCCCCTTCGCCCCCTCCGTGCAGAGCAAGTTCGGATAAGTTCGCTCGAGACCGGTGCCCTTAATCGATTCGTGAACATTTAGCATCATTTTTTTCTGCACCGCTAGCTTCAAGACATTACTAAAATGTAGCACCCCCGCTTGTGACTGATGAAATTCTTCACGCCCTTTAATCAACATCTTCGGCCCTGAATAATCCAATTTCAAATAACGCACTCCTTGTGCTTCCAACTCGTCAAATTGCTTAACCAGATTCTTTTCATAATTATCAATCTGACTCGCAGTCTCACATTGCGCCACAATCTCAATATTTTTTTGTTTAGCACGCTCCAAAATTTTCTGTTTATCGAGTTTTTTCGCAAGATTTTTATCCGACCACCCCTCAATAAGAAGTCCCGAAATACCTAATTTTTCACACCAATCAAGATATTCCAGCGCATGCTCCGTAGTCGCACCTTGTCGTTCAGAAGCCGTAAAACTCCAAACTCCAATCAACATTGCCCACCAAATTCCCAAAAATTTAATCGGCTCTACCCAATCAAAATTCATTCTCGGACTTTGATTTAAGCTTAAAATCATCTTATTTTTCGTCAATTGCACGGCAGAATCCGCCACCATCACTACCCGCCATGGTGTTTCAAAAGGCAACGTCAAATAAGCCTTCATGCCATCTGAAAGTGGTGTAATATTCGCCTCCAGTCGCCCGATTTTATTCAATCCCAAAGTCATCGAACCATAGTTAATCAGTGCTGCTTCGTGAATTGACAAAATCTTGCCACTCGGAAGTTCTGCGGTAAATGGCGTCTGCCTTGATCCAGTCAAATTAAAAATCGCCCGCTCTTCATAATCCGTTTCCGACCGCGCCAAGGTAAAGGCTGGCATCGACCAACTTTTCGCATGAATATCCAGATTAAATTCCGTTAGCTCATTCGTAATAATCATGCGCTGAAAACCTGGTTGCGGCGGAAATTCATAGCGAAAAGCCACCCCCTCATCAAAAACTCGCACTCTCAAAGTAAAGATACGTCCATCTTTTTCACGCTCCGCCAAATAAAACGTCGTCTCGTTATATTTATTCACAATATCCAAAGTTTCCCCCACCATGCTCTGCCAAGTTTCATCCTTAAATTTTGGCAAAATCCTCACCACCCCCAAATTTTCCGCAATTGGTTTTTCGTTATAAATTTCGAAACCTAATCTAGAATTACTCAGCAATACTTCCTGATTTTTTAGTACCCGATAGCTCGGACTACCATTTTTCAGACTAAATTCAAAAACCAAGCTCCCGCTCGGTGATTTTACATTTACCAAAGAATTTGCTTTCGCTTCTTCTTTTTTAAAAAGTCCTTTCAAAAAGCCCATATACTTATTATTATACCGCATGTGCTAAATATGATAAAATAATTTTAAGATGCAAGACGATATCAATCTCGAAGAATTAACCAAAAATAGCAAACCTAGTTTTCTCAAAATTTTCTTTATCGTACTCGGTACTATTCTTGGCGTATTTGCCATTGCTTTTGGCGTAGTTTCTTTACTTAAGCTCCTTTCAAACACCGCCGATAAAGCTGAAAATAAAAAACCGGAGATTGCTAAGATTACTGAAAAACGCGCACCGCACCGCATTGATTTACAATATCTCGTCGATGATTGGCGTCGAGACCAGGGAATTACCGAAGACTCATCGGTTTTAATTTACGATCTCACGAATTCTGATATTGTTGGTCGCTTTAACGACACTAAAACTTTTACCGACCCGAATCTCATTGGTCTCCTAGTCGCCTACGAAAATTACCGTCGCCTCAGTGACGGAAGCTTCCACCTCGACGACCAAATTAATCTCAAAAATCAAACCGCACTCTCTCGTCAAGATTGTTTAAATGAACTTTTCACTTCCGAAAATACCAACTGCAAGGACGCCCTCCGCGCTGAACTTTCCGATGCCGTACTAGAAAATCTTCTTACCAAAATGGACCTAGAGCATCTCAAAATTTCTGGAAGTAATCTCACCCTCACCGCGACTGACTATCTAAAACTTGTTAAGTTTATTTATAATTCCGAAAATCTTCAATCTGAAAACTGGAATCAATTCTTCGCACATTTTCTCATCACCGGCGATCATTTTGCTCTTATTTCCGGCATTAATAAAGCTACTATCTTCGATTACGCTTCCGCCAAATTAAAAACCGAAACTGCCGCAAACACTCTCCCGTATTTTAGTGAAGCCTCCATTCTCGAATTCAAAGATTTACCAAAATATGAAGACCGTAAATATATAGTCATTTCACTTAATCAAAATTTTAATCCAACTAGACTCACTCCTCTTGGTCGTAATATCGAAGATCGCATTTTTAACGAACGTTAAGCCCGCCCAATAATTACCATAAAATTTCCTAAGTAACTAAGTTTATTGTTACTTTATAAACTTATTTAAAATAGAACGCAACAAAAATAAATCCCCGGAGGGATTTATTTTTTACTAAGATTAATTAAGCTTGAGCGTTCCAGCGAGCAATTGCTTCCTTCACTACTTCCTTAGCTTCCTCCGCACCGAAGAAACCTTTCACTTCGGTAGTACCAGGCTTCTTTAAATCTTTGTAGTGATTGAAGTGAAATTCGATTTGGCGGATCAATTGCTTTGGCAAATCTTCCAAAGTTTGGTACTTATCACCGTTATTGCGATCGTCTTCCGGCACACAAATAATCTTATCGTCAACCTCATCAGAGTCAACAAACTTCATTACACCAAGAATGCGAGCTTTCATGTAGATGCCGGTAGTAAGAGGCTGATCGGTAATCATCAAAACATCAAGCTCATCGCCATCCTCATCAAGAGTTTGTGGGATAAAACCATAATTACAAGGTTTTGCAAATGCCATTGGCTCAACACGGTCAAGCATGAAGCAAGCATTTTTGCGGTCCCATTCAATTTTGTGATTAGAACCAGTAGGAATTTCAATCACTACATTTAATTCACCATTTTCGTAGTCACCTGGGGTCAAGATTTTGTTAAAATCAGCCATATTTCTCCTTTATTTTTTCTTATTATACCATTTTTTCTCTCTGTGCTAAACTAAAACTATGGAATTCAATGATTTAAGAAAGCCTCTTGCCGAACGTATGCGACCTCAAAGCCTCGATGAAGTTTTTGGGCAAAAAAATATTATCGGTAAAGGTAAAATTCTCACAGAATTAATCAAATCAAAGGAACCGACTAATCTTATTTTCTGGGGCCCTCCCGGCACCGGCAAAACCACTCTCGCTCGCATTATCGCCAAAGAGCTCGACGCTGATTTCGTCGAACTTTCCGCCGTCACTGCTCATAAATCCGATGTCGAACAAGTGGTCGAACGTGCGCGCCAAAACTGGAACCTCAAGGTCCGCACCCTGCTTTTTATTGACGAGATTCATCGTTTTAATAAAGCTCAACAAGACGCTTTTTTGCCTCATGTCGAATCTGGTCTCATCACACTGATTGGTGCCACTACGGAAAATCCGAGTTTTGAAGTCATCCCCGCTCTCATTTCACGTAGTCGCGTAGTGATTTTATCCACCTTGAAAGATTCTGACATCAAAGACATTCTACTTCGCGCTATTGAAAGAGAATACCCAAAAGCCAAAATCGACCCCGAAGTCATCGATTTTCTCGCTCACTTAAGTCACGGCGACGCTCGTTCGGCACTTGGCGACCTCGAACTCTGTCTTTCACTCAAAAATAAGCTTACTCTCGATTTTGTCACTAAAACTCTAAACAATAAAGTTAATTATTTTGATAAATCCGGCGATCGTCACTACGATACAATTTCTGCCTTCATTAAATCCATGCGCGGCAGCGACGTCGACGCCACGCTTTATTATTTAGCCCGTATGCTGGAAGGTGGAGAAGACCCCAAATTCATTGCCCGCCGTATGGTGATTTTTGCTTCCGAAGATATCGGCCTTGCTGGCAATGGCGCACTTACCCTCGCCGAGTCAGCTTTTTCTGCTATCGAAAAAGTTGGCATGCCAGAAGGGGGAATTATTTTGTCGCACGTTGCCATCGCTCTCGCCAAATCTAAAAAAGATCGCTCTAGTTATGACGCTTGGGGCCGCGCCAAGGCTCTAGCTAAAAATACTAGTCATCTGCCCATCCCACTTGAAATTAGAAATCCCGAGACCAAACTGATGAAAAATCTGGGCTATGGCAAAGATTATAAATGGGAAGCTAATTTCCATCATCAAAAAAGCTACCTACCCGAAGAAATCAAGGACCAGAAACTTTATTTTCCACCCAAAAATCAGTAAAAAAGTTGTCAAAACTATCTTTACATGCTACAATCTACTTGACAGTCTGATTATCAGACTATTTTTTATGGAAGGAGTATATGGCGCATATCACCCGCATCAAAGCCAGTCAATCTGGGTCAAAAAATTCAGAGAAGACCAAAGCTTCTGGCAAAAATCCAGAACCTAAAAAACCGATTCAAGACAACGCCGAAATCCGCGCGGATGTCGCAGAATCAACAACCAACGACAAAAAGTCCCTTAAAAATGCAAAAAAGCTTGCCAAATTAGAGAAAAAAGCAGAAAAACTGGCCGCCAAGAAGGCCAAAAAAGCCTCAAATGAAAAATCCAAGAACCCACTCATTCGTTTCTTACTCTTCATCACCACTCCAATTCGCGCTTTCTTCCGCTATCTCGCCGAATCTTGGCAAGAACTCAAGCAAGTGCGTTGGCCAAATCGTAAAATGACTTGGAAGCTCGTCTTCGCCGTTATTTTATACACCGTCATCTTCGCCGCGCTCATTATGGTACTTGACGCATTGTTTACATTATTGTTTAATAATTTATTGAAATAGGAAAGAGAAAAAGGAAATCACATGGCAGTAAACCGTTATGACGACACCCTCCAATGGTACACCGTAAGCACCTACAGTGGCTACGAAGATAAGGTCGCCGAATCCATCAAGCAACGTCTCGATAGCGCTGAATTCAAAGGTAAAATCCTCGATGCTATCGTACCAAAAGAAAAACAAATCGAAATTAAAAACGGCAAGCGCAAAATCGTCGACCGTAAAATCTTCCAAGGCTACGTCCTTGTCCAGATGCGTCTCTCTGACGAAACTTGGTATATCATTCGCAACACTCCAGGCGTCACCGGCTTCGTTGGCACTGGCACTCAGCCAACCCCAGTTTCCGAAAAGGAAATTAATAAAATCAAGAAGCGTATGGGCGTAGAAGATCCAAAATATTCCGTCAACTACGCACTTAACGAAGTGATCGCCATCACCGATGGTCCATTCAAGGGCTTTGAAGGTACCATTGCCGAAATTGACTCCAGCAAAGGTAAGCTTCGCGTCATGGTTTCTATGTTTGGCCGTGAAACGCCAGTCGAACTTGACGCCCTTCAAGTTAAAAAAATTGACTAATTCCATAAAAATTTCTTTAATCCAAAATCAGATCTCGCTCCGAGGTCTGATTTTTTGTTAATCCCGATTTATTATCAAGGCCGTTTTTTTATCAAGACTGATTTATTTTAATTGCTTATGCTATAATCAGCTTATAGAAAATCTTAAATGGAGAATTCAATGGAACCACAAATCCAAGTTAATTCGGAAATTGGTCGCCTCAAAACCGTACTTCTTCACCGTCCAGGCGAAGAACTCGAGGCCCTCACTCCCGAATATATGAGCCGTATGCTTTTCGACGACGTGCCATACTTAAAGGTCGCACAAGAAGAACATGACGCCTTCGCTAACGTCTTACGCGAAAACGGGGTGGAAGTACTTTATCTTGATCAACTCGCCGCTGAAGCTCTTGCCAATGAAGAAGTGCGTGATCGCTTTATCGTCGAAATGGTTCGCGCCTCTAAACAAGAGGAAACTTTCTCAACTTTTGCCATCGTTAATTATCTTCAGACTCTCGACCCACTCACCATGGTGCGTAAGGTTATGGCCGGTGTTAAAAAGAGTGAAGTTGAAACCATGGAGCCTACCAATAAACAGCTTCATCACTTCATGGTCGATGATTATCCATTTTATCTTGACCCAATGCCAAATCTTTATTTCACTCGCGACCCAGCTGCCGCTATTGGCAACGGCCTCACCATTAATAAGATGCACTGGCCAGCCCGTCGTCGTGAGTCACTCTTCATGCAATATATCTTGAAGTACCACCCACGCTTTGCCAACCAAAATATTCCAGTTTGGTACAATCGCAATAATCGTTTCTCCGTCGAAGGTGGTGATGAATTAGTCTTAAATAAGCACACTGTCGCTATCGGTATTTCCGAACGCACCGAAGCTGAGGCTATTGAACGTATCACTTCACGTCTCTTCCATGGCTCCGAATTCACCCGAGTCCTCGCCATTAAAATTCCATCCAAGCGTGCCTTCATGCACCTTGATACCGTTTTCACGATGATTGATTATGACAAATTCTCCATTCATCCAGAAATCATGACCGCCGGTGGCGAACTCGATATTTACGTTCTCGACAAAGCCAATACTCACGTCGGCTATGAAATAACTCACCGTCGTGACCTCACCAATGTCTTAGCTGAATCGCTCGGAGTACCAAAAGTTCAACTCATCCAATGTGGCAATGGCGACCCAATCGCAGCTGCTCGTGAGCAATGGAATGATGGTTCCAATACTCTCACTATCGCCCCAGGTGTCGTAATTACCTATGATCGTAACTATGTTACGAATGAAGCCCTGCGCAAAGCCGGCCTCAAAGTTATCGAGGTCACTGGTAGTGAGCTCGGTCGTGGCCGTGGCGGTCCTCGCTGTATGTCTATGCCACTTTTCAGGGAGGAAATCTAATGTTAAATCTCAAGGGTCGCTCATTTTTGACCCTCAAAGACTTCACACCACGCGAAGTTCAGACCATGCTGGAAACCGCCAAGCAACTCAAAAATAATAAGCTCACTGGCGTTTCTAATAAAAATCACGAAGGGAAGACTATTGCTCTTCTCTTCGAAAAAGCTTCCACCAGGACTCGTTGCGCCTTCGTTTGTGGCGCCCGCGATCTCGGCATGCACGCTGAATATCTCGGCAAAGATGACATTCAGCTCGGCAAAAAAGAATCCATCCGCGACACCGCTCTAGTACTTGGTCGTATGTTTGACGGTATTGAATTCCGTGGCTTTGCTCATGAGACTGTCGAGGAACTCGCCAAATACGCTGGCGTCCCAGTCTGGAACGGTCTAACCGATAAATTTCACCCAACCCAGGGTCTAGCTGACATGTTGACCATCAAGGAACACGTGGGCCATCTGCGTGGCGCCCATCTCACTTACGTTGGAGATGGTCGCAACAACGTCGCCAATACTTTAATGATTGCTTCCGCTCTCCTTGGTCTCCATTTTTCTATCGGCACTCCTCGCGAGCTTTTCCCAGAACAATCTCTTATCGATGAATGTAATGCTTTGATTGAAAAATATCAAACCGGCGCCACGATCAAAATCATGGAGAATCCTTACGAAGCCGTCGCTGATGCCGATGCGATCTATACTGATGTTTGGGTTTCCATGGGCGAAGAAGATAAATTTGAAGAACGCATTAATCTGCTTAAATCCTATCAAGTTAATCGTGAACTGATGCAGGCTACTCGCAAGAAAAATACAATTTTCTTACATTGTTTGCCAGCCTTCCACGATAAGAAAACTACGATTGGTAAAGAAATTCTCGAACAGTACGGCCTTGATGCTATGGAAGTCTCTGACGAAGTCTTCTACAGTCCGAACAGTGCCGTCTTTGATCAAGCGGAAAACCGGGTTTATACCATTGAAGCAGTTATGGATTTAACTCTCTAGAACTCTCCAAAAAATTCTACCCAAAATCCAGACTGATTTCAGTTTTCCACAACAAAAAAGAAGCAGACCCCCTGCTTCTTTTTTAATATAAGTGTTATACTTAAATCATATAAACCAAACTTATATGAAAGGACATATATGGTTGAAAAACCTCAAAAGGTGAATCAACAACCAAAACAAAAAGCCCCTCATACCAAGAAAGTATCGGCTTTTGCTGTTTTGTTTGCGATCATCGGCCTGATGGCAGCCCTAACCTGGGTTATTCCATCTGGTAAATACAATATGATTAAAGATCCGAATAATCCGTCTCAGGAAATTCGCGAGGCCGGCACCTACCAGCGCATCGACAAAGTCGAACGCACCGTAGACGAAGAAACCGGAGAAGTCACTACCGTCGATCATCGCCAAGGTCTTTGGGACGTCTTTATGGCTCCAATCAAAGGCATGGCCGACCGTCTCGATGTCATCGTCTTTGTTTTGATTCTCGGTGGTTTCCTTGGTATTACCATGAAAACTGGCGCCCTTGATGCAGCCTTAGGTGGTCTTCTCAAGAAGATGAACGGTAAAGAAATTTATCTTATTCCAATTTTGATGACCTTGTTTGCCATTGGTGGTACCACTTACGGTATGCAAGAAGAAGCTGTCGCCTTTTATGCCCTTATTATCCCAGTCATGATGGCCGCTGGATACAATTCCATGACCGCTATCATGATGATTGTCTTAGGTGGCGGAGTCGGCGTGCTAGCTTCCACGGTCAACCCATTCTCTACTGGTATTGCCGCGAGAACCGCTGACGTTCAACTCGGCAACATCCTCTGGATTCAAATGCTCGTACTCATTGCTATGCTTGTACTTGCCATTCTTTTCGTCATGAACTACGCAAAGAAGGTTAAAGCTGGTAAATACGCTGACGATTCTTCTATCGCTGCCACTTTTAAGCCAATCGATCTTAACAGTGTGCCAGAATATAACTTCAAACGTAAATTCATTATGGGGGTATTCGCTACCACCTTCGTGATTATGATTATCTCCCTCATTCCTTGGGGCGATTTCAAAATCAATTTCTTCGATGGCTTACACGAGTTCCTTGCTGGTATCCCAGTATTCTCTACCGTCCTTGGCGTCAATCACAACGGCGCCCTCGGCACTTGGTACTTTAATGAAATTTCCGCTCTTTTCCTCATCTCGACTGCAGTAATTGCTTTCATCTACCATAAAGAATTTAGCAAGAAAAATGTCTCCATCACCGATACTTTCATTAAGGGCTCTGAAGACCTCCTAAGTGTCGCTGTGATTATTGCCGTTGCTGCTGGTGTTTCCATTGTCATGCGCGCTGGTGGTATTGAAGACACGATTATTCACTGGGGTGAAAAAGGCCTCGCCAATTTCAATGGCGGTCTCGTCGGAGTTTTGGCTTACATTTTCTACCTCCCACTTTCCTTCATCATCCCATCTTCCTCTGGTCTCGCTGCGGCTTCCATGCCAATTATTGCACCAGTCTCTGAGCTCGTAGGTAGCAATAAGGAAACCATGGTAGTGGCTTTTGCTAACGCCAATGGCTTACTCAATATGCTTGCCCCTACTATCGCTTCATTGATGGCCGGACTCACCATATCTGGCGTTTCCTACAAAACCTGGATTAAGCGCGTAGCCCCACTTATGGTAGTCTTCGTCATTATTAGCCTAGTCGCCGTCTTCGTTATGGGAACAATTTAATCATGGCCAAAATCGTCGTTGCTCTCGGAGGTAATGCCTTAAGCCGTGATGGCAAAGCTACCGCCAAAGATCAACTCGAAGTCGCCAACCAGACCGCCAAGGAGCTTGCCAAGCTCGTGGCGGCTGGCCACCAATTAGTCATCGTACATGGCAATGGCCCCCAAATCGGTAATATTATTCTTCACGAAGAAGCTATTAATACCGAAAAAACTCCGACTATGCCAATCGATGTGGCCGGCGCCATGTCGCAAGGTCAAATTGGTTATTGGCTACAAAATGCCATGCGCAATCAGCTCGAATCTGAGGGAATTAAAAAGCCCATCGCAGCTATCGTGACTCAAGTTTTGGTCTCTAAGGATGACCCAGCTTTCAAGAATCCGAGCAAGCCAATCGGCCCATTCTATACCGAAGAGGAAGCTAAGAGGCTCAGCAAAGAACGTCATTTCACCGTTAAGGAAGATGCTGGTCGTGGCTGGCGTAAAGTCGTACCTTCGCCAATGCCACTTTCGATTATCGAATCGGAACTCGTTGAAATTGCCCTCGGTAATAGTGCCATTATTGTCGCCGGTGGCGGTGGCGGTATTCCAGTTTATTACGATGAACACGGCCACCTAGTTGGCCTCGAAGCCGTCATTGATAAGGATTTTGCCGCTGAAAAACTGGCCGAAACCATTGATGCTGATATACTTTTGATTCTCACCGCCGTCGAGAACGTCAAAATCAACTTCAAAAAAGAAAATGAAGAAGATCTCAAGACTCTCACCGCCGATGAGGCCTTTAAGTATATCGCGAAAGGTGAATTTGCGGCTGGTAGTATGCTGCCGAAAATCGAAGCAGGCATCAGTTTCGTTTCCAGTGGCAAAAATCGTACCTGCATTATCACCAATCCAGAGAACGCCATCAATGCCATTGAAGGTAAGACTGGTACCAAGATTATTGGTGAATAAAGGCTCGATTATATTATCTTGAAACAGAGTGGACTTCGTCTACTCTGTTTTTTCACCTCTGACACTTTTTCCTAGTATTTTTTGAAGAAATATGTTAGAATATACCCGTTACGCGCTCTAATTAGGAGTAAATATATTATGGCAAAAAAAGTAATTGGTAACTTAAAGTTACGCATCCCTGGTGGTAAGGCCACCGCAGGTCCTCCAGTTGGTTCAACCTTGGGTCAATGGGGCCTAAACATGATGGACTTCATTAATCCATTCAACGACAAAACCAAAGAATTCGCTGGTAAGAACGTGATTGTTCACATCCGCGTTTTCGATGATCGCACTTTTGATTGGGTTTGTCTCGGTCAACCAGTTGATGATTTAATTCGTGAAGAATTAAAGCTTCAAAAAGGTTCTGGTCGTCCAAACACCGAAAAAGTTGGTTCTATCACTCGTGAACAACTCGAGAAAATTGCCAACATCAAGATGAAGCAAATGAACGCTGTCGATCTTGAAGGTGCTATCAAGACCGTCGCTGGTACTGCCCGCTCTATGGGTGTCACCATCGCCGAATAATTAATTAAAATTAATTAACCGTGGGAGAGTTCGCTCGTTATTACCACAGAAAGAAATCAAATGTCAGAAGAACAAATCAAATCTACTGAAGAATTAAACCAAACTCCAGTCGAAGCTGTCGAGACCGAAGCGAAATTTGCCAAATCTGGTAAAAAATCTAAGAAGCACCTCGAAGAAGTTAAGGCTGAAGAAGAGCGCAAAGCTCGTGCCGAAGAGCACAAGCAAGAATCCCTTGTCGAAAAGCCAAAGGGTGCCAAGCCAGTCACTCGTTCAATTCTTGAACGCCGTGGTAAGAAATACCAAGCCGCTTACAAGAATATCGACAAAACCAAGGCCTACAGCCTCACCGACGCTATCAAGCTTGCTGTCGAAACCAACCCAGCTAAATTTGACGCTACCGTCGAAATTCATGCTCGTCTCGGTGTCGACCCACGCCAAGCCGACCAAAACATTCGCACCACCATCGTTCTTCCAAACGGTAACGGTAAGACTGTTCGCGTCGCTGTCTTCGCTCCAGAAGATGAATGCAAAAAAGCTAAGGCCGCTGGTGCTGACATCGCCGAAGATGCCGAATTCATCAAGCAACTTGAAAAGGGAATCATCAATTTTGACGTTCTCATTTCTACCCCAGCATACATGCCAAAACTTGGTAAATTTGCTCGCTTGCTCGGTCCTAAAGGTTTGATGCCAAACCCAAAGGCTGGTACTGTCACTCTCGATATCGAGAAGGCCGTTAAGGAATCTAAGGCTGGTAAGGTCGAATATCGTGTCGACAAACAAGCTATCGTTCACATCGGTGTCGGTAAAACCAATTTCACCCTCGACCAATTGAACGAAAATGCTACCGTTTTCATGGATTCTTTGAAGTCAATGAAACCAGCTTCTATCAAGGGACAATATATTAAGAGTATCTTCATTTCTACTACCATGGGTCCATCCATCGCTGTAGAAAATATCTACAACTAATCTCTTAATCTCTCTAAAATAAGCACCACTAACCCGGTGCTTATTTTTGTGCCGTTTCCATAATTTAATCGATATTTATTAAATTTTACATCAATTTTTCTTCGCCATTTTTATTCCATTTATGCTAAAATTAAATTAAATGCATAAACATAGATTTATCTATTAGGTCTAGATAAATAACATAAATTGGAGAATAAACCGTGTCAAAGCGAGGAAATGGACAGGTCGTAAGTGGTAGGTCGGTTTTTACTATATTATCAATCTTTTTAACCAGTACTTTATTTTGTTTGCTGCACTTCAAAAGCACCTATGCCTCGACTGCCTCGCTAGGAATGCCCGGCGAGGTTAAAGTCGAAACCGATTTTTCGACTGGAAGTAGAATGGAGTTTTCCAAATCCATCAATATCACTGTCAATACTAATAGCCCATTAGGTTACAAGTTGCTTTTTAGCAGCGACCGTGAGGATACCTCATTAACTAGTAGTGACCCAAAAAATACTTTCTACATTCCATCTGTGAGTGGTTCCAATTATGAACTATCCCGTCATATGCATAACCAGTACGGCTATAATGTCAAAGAAACCGATGACCAGATTTACCAACAGATACCAAGTCTTAGCAGTCCACTCAAAATTAAGCAAGTCAAAGACCCACTTACCGCCGCCGATACTGTCAAATTCAACCTCGGCTTCGAACTCGAATCCTCTGCACAACCTGGCGAATATCACCGCAATCTAATTTTTACCCTCCTCGCCGAAGATCAAGCTTCCGTCCAATTAGTTAATGGTATCGAAATTAATAAGGCTATCAAAAAAGCCGTCGGCATCACTGACGCCAACTATCTCGATAACCCGCTTACTACCACTTCGAACGATCTATGGCCAGAGGTTAATATTACCATAGGCAGAAATAAATGTAGTGATAGTATCACCAAAGAACGCACCTCAGTTATCTCCTTACCAGATTCCGATACAGAAGTTTATCTTGGTGGTTATCGCAGCAGCTGGGATGAGCTATGTATTTGGAGCAATGCCACAGAATTAGTCTTCCCAGAAGATCTCTCCTACATGTACGCCGGTCTTGGCGGAATAGATTATCATGTCAACTTTAATTTCACCGATGGTCGCAGTAAGTCCACCCTAAATTTTAAGAAAGTCAAAAATCTCGACCATCTATTTCACAACACCGTTGCATACAACAAAAGTTCATTCGAAGCTTCTAGCTTCTTTGAATATCTCAAAGATTCCCCAATCGAAAGCGCTGAATCGATTTTCGAAGGCTCGACAGTCCAGACAGTGGACAAATTCGCCGACATCGTGAATCGCGCTAAAAATCTCGCCTATGCCTTCCGTAACACCAAATCATTAAGCCAAGTTAATTTTTCCGATTGGACTATCGGTGAAGCCGAAGATACTCAGTCTATGTTTGAAGGCAGTAGTGTCAGCCAAGTTATTCTAAGTAACGCTACTTTCGCCAAAACCAAAAATACCGCAAAAATGTTTAAAGACACTCAAAGCTCTTCGAGTATTCAGCTACCAAAGGCCGTTTTTGATGAAACCACGAATACCAATAGCATGTTTATGAACAGCACATCGGCCAAAATTCTCCTGCCCCTAGCCACTTTTGCCAAATCCACCGACGCAGGCTCCATGTTTGAAAAAATACCATTAACCGAATTTGATCTCTCTAGTGCCACCTTTGCTAGTACTACCAATTTTAATAACTTCTTCAAAGAAAGTGGTTACTACACTCTAGCTGTCAATTTACCAAAACTTTCCCTCGCCTCTGCGGAGAATCTCTCCCAGATGTTCTACAAATCTGAAATAGGCGGGCTCACCCTCAATGCTGCACCTATGGGTGGCAATCACATTACTAATATGTCGAGCATGTTTCAGGATTGCCCTTATCTTACAGAGATAGATCTCCATAATATTTCCACTGGTCCGCTAGAAACTATTGCTAATATGTTTAAGAATCTTCCTTATGTACAAAAAATTGTATTACCAAACGTCTTTAATACTGCAGCCGTTACAGATTTCAGTTCATTTCTCTCTGATAGCACTAAACTCACTACTTTAGAAAATAGCGATAAAATTAAATTGAACAGTGCGATTAATACTAGTCACATGTTCTATAATCTGCCATCACTCGACCTTAAGGATTTTATCGAACATATCGAATCCGAAAATATCACTGACGCGTCATACATGTTCTATCGAACCAAATCTAGTCAGAACATCGCCATCCCTACCACCTTTAAGACCCATAATATTTCCAATATGCAAGGTATGTTTAACGGATTTAGAACCCCTTCGCTCGATATCTCTAATATGCAGTTCGATAGTGTCACCACCATGGAAGAGATGTTGAGTGGTATAACGATCGACAGAGATAAAATAAGCTTGGATGACTATAATTACTCCGCCAAACAAATTATCTGGCCGACCGGCACCATTAACGCGCCGAATCTCGTCTCCCTACGTGGACTTTATAAGGGTCAACACTACCTTGATAAAGCAGTTTTCCCGAAAATGAACACCCCAGTTCTTACTGACCTTAGCTTTATCTTTAGTAACTTCACCAATTCACTCACCAAGCTAGATCTCACCGGACTTGATACCTCACATGTTGAAACTGTCGAAAGTATGTTTGCCGGCACTCAATTCACTCTAGATGGTCCCACCAAAATCTCCTTCGATACATCTAATGTCCGAAACATGCATAATATGTTTTATTATGCTAAGTCCAGCGATGGACTACTAGATCTAAGTGACCTTAATGTTTCCAATGTTACCGACATGTCCAACCTTGTTAATTATACTTGGATAGTTACCGTCGATCTTACTGGTTGGGATACTAGAAATGTCACCGATATGACCGAAATGTTTTGTGATAGTAATTACATTACAACAATATATGCCTCAGAAAGTTTTGTCACCACTAATGTCACAAAATCAGATAGAATTTTCTATTCGGATTATGGTAGGTCGTTTGTCGGTGGTAATGGCACAACCTCTAACGGAAGCGAAGATATTACTTACGCTCGTATCGATAAACCAGGTCAGCCAGGGCTCTTCACTAAAAAATAAACCTCCAAACCTCCAATTTTCCGCTGCATAAGTTCAAACACATATTGGACTCCAATAAGAAATAAAAGGAGCAGTATTTGGTGATTAAAGAACTTAATAATTCTCATCAAAAAAGGTATATTGATGTTATGAAATACCACAGCAATATACCTAGAACAATTAAATCAGTTATTAACTTTAGAATCAAGGTTTTAGAACATAAAAATCAATATGGCATAAATTCGGCCATTGATGCTTTTAATGTTAGCAGAAGCACTATATATAGTTGGCAAAAAGCCTATATAAATCTGCTAAAATTAGATACAGAAAAGTCCAATATATTGTGGACGCATACAAATCTTCTACTCGCATAGATGGTGGCCCATCCAATCCTGGTGCATTCTGGAAGAAGCCATAATCACATATAAAACAAAAAATAAAAAGCCTCGAAGAGATATTCACTCGAGGCTTTAACTATGCAGATATTACATATTCATAAATAATTTATTAAATTCTAATTATTCCCTCCAAAATGCCCCTGGGTTCGCCGCACCACCATCAATACGCGCATACGAAATATCTTTATTATAAGCATTTGACCCCTGTTGGCCAGTCAACTCAGCATTCACAAATATCCGCTCTGAATTTATAACATTAGATGTCACAAAACTATCTGACACATATACTTTCCCTGGACTAGCCTGAGAGAATAAATGACTCATATCTTCCGCCTTACTTGTATCCCATCCAGTAAGATCTAGTTCATCTGCATAAAAAGTATCAAAAAGATGCGAAAAATCAGTAACCTTAGAAACATTAAAATTACTCAAATCCAATGTTTTATCCAAGCAGGAACGTAGATACATATTATCGAATGCATGCTTTAATGTTTTTATATTCTGAAGTGGATGCGTAAATAACTTAAATTCCGTTAAATACTCATATTTTCCAACATAAGTAAACGTATATTCCATGTTCTCTAAGTTTGGAACATACATCGAGCTTAAATCTACTTTATTTGCGCCACGTAAATACGCAAAAGCATAATTAGCATTTAAAAGCTTTGGTGCAGAAATAGGCAGAGTAAAATCTTTCATTCTCTGGTTATATGCAAAAATTTTTTCTATCGTAGTCAATTTTGGCGCAATAACGCCAGATTCCGGAAATTTAATTTTTTCCACCGCACCATGCCTCTCATTTCCCACACACGAATCCTCACATCCATCCATAAACATCTTTGACATGTTTTCGACATTTCCAAAATTAAAACTAGAAATATCAATTTTTGCATTCCACCCCTTAAACATCCCCTCCATATTTTTCACACTTGAAGTAATAAGCTTAAGCGGAAAAGGAGCTCCATTGTACAGACCACCTCCACCGGCATTAGCAAACATATACGACATATCTTCCACTTTACTTGTATTAAAATTATCAAATACACCCTCTCCCTCTATAGCAAAAATAAAATATTGCGCACAATTATCAAACATATGGCTCATGTTCACGGCACTGCTAGCATCTATTCTTTTGAACCCTATTAACCACGCTAAACTACTCTTGTTCGCGAACAAATAACTCATATCTGTAATTTTACTAGTATTAAATACCTTAGGTAATATCAGTTTAGAAAGAGCATTACTATCCTTAAAGATATCTTTAATACTCGTAAGTGTACCCGTCGACATCTCGCTCATATCTAAATGATAAAGTCTCGGACAATTTTCAAACATCGACGTCATATCCTCTATTCCAGATATTTTTAAATCTGTAAAATACATTGTCTTGAATTGTGAATTCTTAAACATATTTCGTGCAGTTTTTACATGATCTAAATTTTTTGACGGCATGGTAAAGGCATCTTTAATCTTAGTATTTTCATACATAGAATCTAAATTAGTAATTATATTCTCATTGTCAATAAAATTATCAAACAATTTATCATGCACACCGTCAGACATATAAAAATCTGCTCCGTGGAAAAAGTGAGATAAATTCTTTATATTTTTTGTGTCTATATTCCTACGGCTCATTCCATCTCCATACTCAAAATCACCGATAAAAGCCTTTACTCCACTAAAGAAGTAAGACATATCCTCCGGGAAGGAAATTATTGAAGCGTCAGACCACATTAAAAGATTGTGTCTACTATTCGTAATAGCTCAGCACCTTTGCAACAAAATCTTGCATAAAAATAAGGTAGCTCT
>CALIJO010000048.1 GCA_938017655.1 uncultured Candidatus Saccharibacteria bacterium | reverse complement strand
TTGACATCTTCCCTGATGAATTTGATATCTAACATACTTTCATTATATAACAACACGGGCTATAGGGGGTGATTATTTTTATAAAAACAGCAACAAAAAAACAAAACCTCGCCAGCACTACACTAACGAGGTTGTCATTAAAGATAAGACTTTTTCTCTTATGCTCTTGGACCTGCCATTACTGTCGGCCACGGAAGAACTAAGTCGTCCACTGAATAAGAAATTGTCAAAGTTACTGGAAATGCTGGTGGAGTTGGCTGAGGATTCACTCCATAGGCATTAATTTTTCCGTCAGTTGTCACGATAAATTGTATATCCGAATCTCCTTCCATTCCTGGTATATAATATCGAATTTGAGAACTAGGCCTGTATCCATCAGGTAGAGGTGTTCCACCCCTATTCCATTCATATGCCCATTCTGTGATAGTAGCTTGAAGGTAAACAGTTTGATTAATTCGCCTAATCTTTACCGAGCTAGCTTTCATAGAAGGAGACAGAATCTGAGGAACACTCATCCAGCCGGTGTCGCCATACGCCACTTTCCAACCATTATTAGAATTAGCGTCAGTTTTAACCCATCTTACAGCCCCCTGAGACTTACTAGTGTCAACGTAACGCGCACCCATAGTAGCAGTAACTTTTCCTACAGGTGAACCTGAACCCCTAATCTCGTATGAGTCTTTCCATTCTACATCACAATCATTATCTGATTTCTTAGCTAAAATCTGACCAATTTTACCACCCGACGGAAGATTACTTCCAGTAAATTTCAGCCCCAAATTATTCGTGCCATTACCAGTTACAGTCAACCCAGTCGAACAAGGCTGCGTACTATTAGTTACAGAAATAGTAGCATTTTGGCCAGCCGCTCCTGTAGCACCAGTCGCACCGGTAGCTCCTATAGCACCATTAGCTCCGTTTCGACCATCTTTACCATCTTTACCGTTCTGGCCATTAAGACCATCTCTACCGTCTCGACCATCCCTGCCCTTTAAGTCTGAGTAGGCTATGATATTTTTCCATTCAGATTCTCCGACATATCGCCACTGGATGTACAGGGCGTTCTTCTGGATCTCAATTTCGCGACTATCAGATTTACTAGATTCTTTCTTGCTATCTTCCTTATTGGCACCGTTATCTTTATTTTTCAAATCCTCAAGCGAAACTATCTTCTGCCAATTGCCATTAGCATACTTATATTGAATCTCGCCCGAATCCTGACGAATAGAAACTGCGTTCGGATCAATTACTCCATGCGGTGAAATCTTAATAAAAAACAATAATATTATGAGTATTATCGTAATCACAAAAAGGCTTAGCACAAAAGTTTTTGACGCAGGCTTCCTTGTGTTTTCTCGCTCCACTATAACTCGCTCCTTTAGATTTTATCCTATATTGATTATGCTTTTATTTTACATGCAGCAATATGAAAAATCAATCTCATTAAACGTGAGAAATAATTCCCATACTAAGCATAACCAATAAAAGCAAACCCAGGACAAATCGATAAATTATGAATGGTCGGAAATTATTACTCTGAATAAACTTCAATAACC
>CALIJO010000047.1 GCA_938017655.1 uncultured Candidatus Saccharibacteria bacterium | reverse complement strand
GGCGAAAAGAGACGGCGCCATCGCCACCTTTTCCAGCTTTCAAACTCACTTTTGCCGTATCACAGAACATATTAGAGATATTTTAATATATTTTGGTGGAAAAAGACAGCATAAGTGGAAAGAATGCCGTTTACCTCGTTCCGGAGACACTCAAGGAGAAGAATGTCGCATACCTTTTAGATTATGGCTTTCTAGTGAAGTAACCCGGACGGCCGTGAGCTGGGTCGTCGATACGGAGCCAGGATTCATCAGCAGTGGATGGATCAGCAAGATATGAGCCATTCCCTCCCCGTAGCTGCTTGCGGTTTTCAAACACCCTCCAAGAGTATGTAACATTAGCGGTATCAAAATCATTATTTACATAAATTTTTTCTAGTTTATCCATAGGTGCTTCATTATATGAAAGAGAAAACATATAGCCCACACTCGTCACCTGGGAAGTATCGAAGTTGGAAAGATCAAGAGTGGTAAGATTAGACATACCAGCGAACATATATTCCATATTCGCCACCTGAGAGGTATTGAAGTGGGAAAGATCAAGAGTGGTAAGATTAGACATACCAGAAAACATAACGCCCATATCCGTCACCCGGGAGGTATCGAAGTTGGAGAGGTTAAGGGTAGTGAGACCAGACACACCCTCAAACATAGCGCCCATATTCGTCACTTTAGAGGTATCGAAACTAGAGAGATTAAGGGTGGTAAGATTAGACATGTCCTCAAACATATAACCCATATCCGTCACCTGGGAGGTATTGAAGTTGGAAAGATTAAGGGCGGTGAGCTGACGCATGTGAGCAAACATATTGCTCATATTCGTCACCTTAGAGGTATCGAAACTAGAGAGATTAAGGGTAGTGAGGCTGGACATGGCATAAAACATGCGACGCGCATTCTCATTCAAATAAACCTTCTCTGGTTCAGTATAATAATAAGCTGTTTTATCGGTCGGATCTAGCCAGAGTTTAATTTCATAATCAGACTCTTCATCTTCAATATTTACTGCATTCATGGAAGCAGCTGGTACAACAGGGCTCTTTTTAAAATGCTCGACTTTATTAGTCGAGGTTCCCAAGATAGTTAGTTTTGTATTAAAATCAGGACCTTCGGTCATGATGGCGATATAGTTGTAATTATTAGTTAGTATTGAGAATACCAATTTATTTGTGTATCTACCACTTTCAAGATTATCGCTTAATTTCATGCCAATCTTTATGCTATTCGTTTCATCGCCATTAGTTTTTCCGGCAGTTTGTATAATATTTATCGGAGAGGCGAGTTTTGGAATTGGTGAAAAGCTAGTGGCATTTCCAACCTTCACACCCCACGTATTATTAGAAAAATTAGATAGTGTGCTAGTCGATGAGATGGAATTAATTTTCGCATTAGTTGTAGAATCGTTATTCACTAGCGCGGTTTCATTGGTCTCTGAATTCAAGGTTGCTGTATAGCCAGTCTTATTATCTGTATTGACTGTAAGGTTTAAAGGAATTTCTGTGGTCTTATCTGTAGAATTTATTACCTGATTACCGTTCACTGAAACTGCAGTTTGATCTACCGAGGAGGAAAGTGTTGGCGTAAGGAGAGCCGAAACTTCATTTGAATTAAAACTTAATCCGAGAAAAGAAGCGAAAAAGCTAGCGCTTACTATAAAAATATTTTTCCACAAAAATAATCCATGGGAACGTGATTTTTGGCTTTGCATATATATTTATTTTAGCATAAACGAAATGGTTTTTGATAGTTTTCTAGCGAGGTAGCCTTATGGCTTCGTAAAGGCCCCTCTTTGATCACTCTTCCCAACACGTAGCCAGGTTTTATCTTTAAATATTAGATTCTGTGGTCCAACAGAGTCTCTGATTCTACGGCGTCCAGCAAAAATCCTTGCCCCTCCTTGCGAGGTGATTTTAGAAACATCGAAATCCTCATTACAATAGATTCTTTCAAGTTGATCGTTAGCTGTCGATCCACCTGATAACCCTGGGATAAATTTCGAAAAGATTTCAGTGACATTAGTGAGTTTTGGAGTCTTAAAATTATTGATGCGAATTGTTTGAATAGACGTCATCGAGGCAAACATTCTCTCCATAGTTTCCACATTTTCAGTACGAAAACTACTTAAGTCTAATTCAGTCAAACGTGAGGCGCCATCAAAGAGAAATGACATATCCGTGACATTGCTAGTATCAAACATCGAGAGATTAATATTTACAAGATTACTCATGCCATAGAACATGGATTTCATAATCTTGAGTTTCGGAGTCCTAAAACTAGATAAATCTACTGTGCCTAATGACTTGCAGTTATAAAACATACCTTCCATGTTTTCAACTTTTTCCGTATTGAATTTATTCATTCCTACTATTTGATCGAGTGCGGTCGCATTACTAAACATTCCGTACATATCTACCACATTTGAGGTGTCAAATTTTTCTAAAATAAGAGCTCCAATTTTAGTTGCGCCCTTAAACATATAGCGCATAGTCGTGACATTTTTTGTATTAATGTTCGAGAAATCAATACTGCCTAAATCGATACAGCCTTCAAACATACGTGACATATCAGTGACATTTTCAGTATTAAATCCATTAAAGGAGATGTGAGAAGCACGTGTATTATTGCCAAATATCCCGGCCATGTTTGTCACACTTTTTGCATTAATCCCTGAAGTATCAAGATTGTAGATTTTTTCTAAGCCATAAAACATTTCAGACATATCTTTAGCGTAACTGGCGTCAAAATCATTTAGGTTTAGTACTTGGAGTCCACTGAGATTTTTAAAAGCACCTGAGCTATCTTCGTGAAAATAGATTTTGTCAGCTTCGGTATAATGATACAGGGTAAAAGTGTCTGGTTTATACCATATTTTAATACCACAATCACTTTTGTCAGGATTACTAACTTCGCGTGCATCTACACTAGCCGCTGGAGGAGTGGCACTGCGAACAAATTGCTTAATGCTCGCACCACCTGAAGATACAGCTTTCACCATAGTATTAAAATCTCGACCATTGACTAAATGAGCAGCTAATTCATAGGGATTTGTAACCACAGAATAAACTAGGCTATTCTTGTAGGTTCCTGGCATTAGGTTTTCACCTACTTTGGCAGCAACACGTAAGGAATGTATGGTTGGGCTTTCAGATTTTTGATTAGTCTGAACAATGGTTTTTGGTTCAGATAATTTCGGTATAGCATTATAATCTGTTCCCGTGCTCGTCTGATATCCCCAAGTATTTGCGGATAAATTAGTATCGGTAGAGGCAATCGAAGAAATTTTAGTCAAAAGTCCGGCATTCGTATTCTTCAAATCCGTATTATCGGACGAAGCACTTAGAGTGACAGTATAGCCAGCCCGAGCATTGGTTTTTACGGAAAGTTTAGATAGCTTACTGAGAGAAGCTTCATTAATCAAATCTGATCCAGAGAAATCAAAATCAAGGCTTTCCTGGTCGAGAGAAGCAGACAAAGTTGGATCAACTGCAAAACTAGAATGAGTAAAAAAACTATTAGAAAATAAAGCTAGTAAAAGACACAAAAATCCGAGCGAAACAACTCGTTTCTCCGTCAAAAAATAATAAATCATTCGCAGTTTTTGCCAAATTTTCTCCATGCTTTGATTTTAGCATAAATACTATACTATTACAGCTTGATTTTAAGGAGATAATATTTTCTGATTGAGAGGAGGAAATAATTTAGCGGCCGTGGATGAAGAGATATTTAGCATACTCGCTTGGGCCAATCGTGTAAGAACCGACCACACCCCAACCAGCACGACCATTCATATCAGAAATCGTAATCGTACCATCGGCATTTACCGAGTCCACGATTCCCACGTGACCGTAATAACCACTGTTGGTCTGGAAGATATCACCAGCTTGCGGGTTGGTACCGCGACTGGTTGGGAAGAGACCAGAAAGTGCATAGCCCCAAGTATTGGCGTTACCGAGACCACCCGGCAGAATATGACTAGAGCCCATGGCGGCACGACGTTCCCAAGCATACCAGGTACACCAACCCCATGGCATCTGGTTTCTCGAAGTAGAATAAGTACGATAAGAGGAAACTGAGTAGGATGAGCTACCAGAGTAGGAAGAAGTATTACGCACGACCGGTGCCACGTAATCTGGACGTTCTTTATCTGGTAATTCACCGTTCGGTAGTAAAATAGCTTGACCTTCGGTCAGTGTCTGATCTAATTCAAGGTTGTTAGAAGTAATAATTTCATCAGCAGAAGACTTATATTTTTCGGCAATCGAGGCGACGGTTTCGCCTGACTTTACTATATAAACGATACCAGCACGAGATGGAATATAAATTGATTCCCCCACTTTTGGCACATAGGAGGCCTTAAATTTATTCGACCAGCGAATCATATTAATATCCACACCACAGGAAGCGTATTTGGCCGCCAAAGTATCGAGAGTCTCACCTTCGGCCATGACATGCTTAATCACGCCAACCTTAGCACAGGCGGCAAGATTCAAAGTAGTCGGCTTTTCCATTTTCTCGACAGAAGCCTGGCCGGATTGCTGAAGTACAGTAAAAGAGTTATAGTTTACATTAAGTACATCAGAAGAGGCTAAACTCATAGTGTTGGCGAGCTCAGACACCATATAGAATTCGGAAAGTTGGTCAGCAGAAACCGCATAATCTTTCTTAGAAATTACCTCAAGATCCGGACTATTCACATCATCGGTCTGTTGTTTATCCTTGGATCCGACAAAAGCTACACCAAAAATCAGAACAGATAGAGCGAAATACGGGAATATCTTGGTAATAAAGTAGTTTAAGCTAAATTGTGATCGTTTTTTCTTTGTCATAATTAGCCGGTCGCTGCCCCTAAATTTGCACCTTACAGAGCTTCTGACAGTGGTCGCGAATCTTCTGATTGTGCTCAGCGTCGGTGCTACTATAATACATGAGACCGTCGTCACCTGTCAAGAAATAAAGCATAGAGGCTTTCGAGCTATCAGGTTCAGCTACCGCGAGCAGTGCGGCCTTGGAAGGAACCGCGATGGGGCCTGGAGGTAGACCCGGAAACTTACGAGTATTATAAAGACTGTTGACGGCTAAGATATCGGCATTGGTGGCATTCGTACGATCGATGCCAGTAATATCGGCAGCATAGGTCGCAGTCACATCAGAACCCAATGCAATCCCCCGCTTCAAACGGTTCTGAAAAACCATCGAAACGCCCGGCATATCTTCAGTGTTGGCTTCTTTTTGGATAATGGAAGCAAGAATAATACCTTGGCGCAAGGTAAAACCGCGAGCCTTAAACTTTTCTTCAAGTTGATTAGAAACTACGACGTCGTTGAATTGGTTTAGGATGGTCGTGATAACATTCTCGAGCTTTTCGTGATTATAGAACTGATAAGTTTCACCGTAGAGATAACCTTCAAGCGCTAATTTTACTGGAATATCTGGTTCAGAAAGTTTAGTTTCGCCGGCATAGAGTCCCTTGAGAATCGGATTATCATAGTGCTTGGTAAGAGCCTGATTAATTTCTTCCTCCGAATAGCCAAGTGTGCGGAATTGATGAATGATCCCGGTCTGTGATTTACCCTTGTCGCCGAGGAGACTGGTACCTGGCAAAATAGTCAGATTAAAGACATCAGAAGAGACTACGCCATTCACTAATTGTTTAGCGATGTCGCGAGTCGACATGGTTTTACGAAAACTGTATTTACCAGCTTTTAGTTTGGCATGAAGATTATTGATGCGAGCATAAAGCTCAAAAGCTAGGGGGTTTCTAATCAAGCCGGCCTGCTTGAGATTGTTTGCGATTTGCTTAACAGATTCACCGGCGCTAATTTCGATGGTTTGATATTCACAGACAGAATTTGACTCTTTTTCATTCGATTCAGCGGCAGCCTTTGCGGAGTCGAAACGGCAATTAGCCGAAGAGACTGGTTGTAAGGAACACCAATAATACCCGCCGCCAAATATCCCAGCGAGGAAAATTAAAATCAAGATAGAAAATAAAATACGTTTGACTTTTTTCATAGGTTTTTCTGAAGATTTGGCTGGCCTGGGAGACTCCGTAGAATCTGACTCCGGTTTGGTGGGCTCATTAATAATAGATTGAACTTCTGGGGAACCGAGTGTGGTAGCAGGACTAAAGGACGGGCTTATCGCGGTGGCAGGACTAGCAGATGAGTTCATACTGGCGGCAGGACTCACTAGTCGATTAGGGATTTTACTTGCAGAATTTTGGGCGAGTTTGGCGGCATAATGTTCGATAAAATCCTGCAAGATAATACTGGCAGCTTCGGCATCGATTTCGCCTTTTTCGAAGTTTTTCTTGCGTTTTTTAAGTCGCTCTTCCGCTACCACGGAGGTCAGTGATTCATCTTGGAAATAGATGCGCGCGCCCGGCATAGAAGCAGCAAGTGTATCGGCAAATTTACGCGCATAGGCGGACTGGGCAGTTTCATTGCCATCATTACTACGAGGTAGACCGACGACGAAGAAATTCGTATCATTCAGTCTGGCGATACGGAGAATTTCTGGAATTTCCTGGCCATTAACCAAGACATAGCCATTCGGAATGGCGATGCGAACAGAAGTGTCCGCTTTCGCTACGCCGATACGCTTAGTACCCACATCTAAACCGATAATGCGCATTAGTTCTCTACCATAATTTTAATTGATACTTTATTGGCGTCGTTTGGAATTTGGCGAACCCATGGGAAGGAAGTATTCACTTCAACATCAGAAACGCCATTGATAGACTTAATCAAAGTAGTCACTTCGCCAACTTTTTTGCCGAGGGATTTTTCGAGTACAGATTGTTCGGTGACTTCTGGGCCAGTTTTCAAGGTAGCCTTAATCTTAGCAGTTACAGAATTATTATTGTTTTGGAATTTTTCAATGAAGATATTGCCAGTTTCATAAATCTTTTGATCGCCGCCCAGACGAGTAGAGACCACGGATTTAACATATTCTTCGACGGCAGCCTTATCGACATAATTTACGCTATAGGTGGTTTTAGCCGTGAGCTTGGCCTTACCATTCTCGGTCGGCTGATCAACGGCAGGACTGGAAGTCGGATCGGCGGTAACTTTTTTGTAGCTATCTTCAATTTTAATATCGTCAGAAGG
>CALIJO010000046.1 GCA_938017655.1 uncultured Candidatus Saccharibacteria bacterium | reverse complement strand
CTTTAACACGACGAATGCCGGCGGCTGAGGATTCTTCTTTTTTAATCTTGAAATGACCAAGCACGCCAGTATGTTCGACGTGAGGGCCACCACAAAGTTCACGCGAGACGGGATTTTCTGCAGCGCCGATGGTATAGACCTTGACGACGTCGCCATATTTTTCCCAGAAGCTACCATGAGCTTTTAAGACGTCACGAGCGTAAGCCTTATCATATTCAGCAAACGAGACTGAATAATCTTCCTCTATCCACTGATTGACCTGGTCTTCAATTTGTTTCTTCTCTTCATCGGTGAGTTTGCGATCGAGATTAAAATCGAAACGCAGACGTTCAGAGGTGATATTAGAACCAGCTTGAGCGATATTTGGATCGACGATTTTCTGAAGCGCAGCAAGTAACAGGTGAGTTGCGGTGTGATATTTCACCGAGGCTTCACCGTGATCTTCGAGACCACCCTTGAACATGCCCTTGCTAGCGGTTTGAGAACGTTGGCGCTGCTCATCGAGACTGGCTTGGAATTCAGCTTGCCAGTTTTCACTGAGATTAATTTGGTTTTGCTTAGCTTCTTCGAGAGATAATTCGAGTGGGAAGCCGTAAGTATCCTGCAACATAAAGAGTTCTTTACCGGTAAGACCCTGATCTTTAAGCTTATGAAGTTCCTTAAGGCCACGGTGAATACTACGGCGGAAAGCCTGCTCTTCACGAATCAAGACATTCAAGGCGTCGGCACGATTAGTGAGGATTTCGCTTGAAAGATCTTGGTAATTTTCGGCGATAATTGGCACGATTTGAGCTAAGAAATCTTGATCGATGCCAAGATTAGTAGCTTTCATCACCGCACGACGAATCAAACGGCGAAGGGCGTAGCCTTGTTGTTTATTGCTTGGAACTAAACCCTGAGCGGAAAGTAGATAAGCACCACGTAGGTGATCCGCAATCACACGCATCTCTTCGGTGTGGTCAGTGTAATTTAAACCAGAAATAGCTTCGAGCTTGGTAATAATTGGTTTTAAGAGTGAAGTTTCGAAAACATCGAAAGAATCCATAGCCGCCGCGGCGATACGCTCCAGACCAGCACCAAAATCGATATTTTTCTTGGTTAATTC
>CALIJO010000045.1 GCA_938017655.1 uncultured Candidatus Saccharibacteria bacterium | reverse complement strand
CAAACCGTGGCGCTGACCGATCGTATAAAACACTGCACCCTCATGCGTGCCAAGCACCTGGTTCGTGTCGCGATCGATAATTTGGCCAGGGACCACTTCGATGTATTCTTGGAGAAAATCTTTAATCCCGACTTCACCCACGAAACAAACACCCATAGATTCTTTCTTGTAAGCATTATCGAGACCAAACTCAGCAGCCAACTGCTTCACCTCTGGTTTCAACATTTTGCCGAGTGGAAAAAGTGTACGCGAAATCGCCTCATCAGAAATACGATAGAGGAAGTAAGTTTGATCCTTATTGGTGTCGGTCGCGAGTTTCAAGTTTCCATCTTCGGAGACAGCATAATGGCCAGTGGCAATAAAGTCCGCGCCCTGACTCATGGCGATATCGTAAAAAAGTTTGAACTTGATTTCTTGATTACACATTACATCGGGATTCGGGGTATTTCCCTTCCTGAACTCCTCGATCATATAATCGACCACCTTGGCGTGATACTCAGTTTCAAAATCAAAAATGCGAAAATCGATATCTAGCTTGGTAGCCACGCGCTTGGCATCAGCCAAATCTTCCGCCCAAGGACATTTCATACCTGGAAGATCCTTCGACCAGTTTTTCATGTAGACCCCGACCACATGGTAGCCGGCATTTTTGAGTAAAACCGCGGTGACGGAAGAATCGACACCACCAGACATACCAACGAAGACGGTTTTTGGTTTGGCTATATCGCTATTCATGAGTGACCCCTTGATTTTGACTGGATGTGACAGAATTTGCCTGGCTTGGCTCAGTATCGTGCGAAGCTTTCAAGGCCACCTCGTCTGGCACCAGACCGATACGCTTGGCTTCTTGATTAACTACTTCGGCGATCACCGTTGCGGCTTCGCGAATCTGTTCTTCAGTATTGAGTTCGCCGAAAGTGACGCGGAGGGAGCCGGTAATTTCCGAATCGGTGAGACCAATGGCGGAAAGTACATGGGATTTTTGCCCCTTAGAGGCGGCACAGGCGGCGCCGGTAGAAAGCAAAATACCGC
>CALIJO010000044.1 GCA_938017655.1 uncultured Candidatus Saccharibacteria bacterium | reverse complement strand
GCCCCGACCAATTAATTATACTCGTTCATTAAAAAATCTTCAAATATTATTACTATTGACAAGAAAACTTGGCAACGATATAATCGATTTATACCAAGTATACTTGGCAAAATAACGGAGAGATTTTATGAATAAAAACGAAATTTTAGATAAAAGCCGTAAAGAGAATAAAAAGCTTGATGAAATGGAGCGTGACGCGCTATATCGAGCTGGGTATATGGCAAGTGTCGTGGGCTTCTGTGTATTTGTCTTCCCTTGCTTGAATCGATTTTGATGAGAAAGATTAATAACGGCCCATGGATTATTTTCTTTGCGATGGACGCGACAATGTTATTGGTGAAGTTTTTCTATTTGAAGAAAAAACATGAATTGGCCATAGCTTTGGTACTACTGATTCTTAGTGGTTGGTTTCTATTCTTTTGCTAGAGTAAGAGTCTATTTATGGGTGATAAATTAATTTTAAAAAATAATTTGAAAGAGGTGCGGAATAAAAAAGGTTTTTCACAGGCTCAATTAGCGGATTTGGTAGGTGTATCTAGAAATACAATTAGCTCGATTGAAACTGGGCAATTTAACCCTACGGCAAAATTGGCATTAGTGCTTTGTGTGGCATTAGATAAAAAATTCGAAGATATATTTTATTTTTAATTTGATTTTGAAGTGCAAGAAAAAAACGAGATATGTAGTCTCGTTTTTTTGTTTAATTTTATTGTTTCTTAAAAATAGCAGCCATGAGCTTGATAAAGTTTGGTTTTTAGCCATACATGAGGATACCGACGCGGTAAATGCGGGCGGAGAGCCAGCCAATAAAGTAGGTACTGACGATCAAAACTAAGATTGAAAGGATAATTTCTAGGGTCGAAACATTGGAAATAATGGCGCGAGTAAACATCATCATCGGTGCGGTAAGTGGGAAATACGAGAGGAAGACATTGAATGGGGTATCGGCATTGCCGGAATTGATGGCAGACATTGTGACGATGAAAGTGAAGACGATGATAATCTGGACCGGCATAATTGCAGAACCGAGTTCGTCAATTTTAGAGACGGTGGAAGCGAAAGCGCCGTAGAGGAAGGAGTAAATAAGGAAGCCGAGCAGGAAGAAAATT
>CALIJO010000043.1 GCA_938017655.1 uncultured Candidatus Saccharibacteria bacterium | reverse complement strand
ACATTCTTGGATATCCCGAGTCCATTTATTAATAAAGATTTAGTGATTGATAAATTAAAATATGTAACGGACCGTGATTTGTTTGACTACTGGACAAAAGAATTTCCAGCTTCACAAAAATCAAATGATGCGGGTGAGGTGATTACGTGGTTTGCTTCTAAGTGGAGTCCATTTAAGCAGAATACAATGATGAAGCGGGTACTGGGTCAGATCAAGTCAGGCTTTAATATCCGTGAGATTATGGATCAGCAGAAGATTTTACTAGTGAACCTTTCTAAAGGTAAGCTTGGCGAATTAAACTCGAAGTTGCTTGGTATGATCTTTGTGATGAAATTCCAGACGGCGGCAATGTCGCGCGTAGATACGCCTGAGCATGATCGTAAAGATTTTTGTCTATTCGTCGATGAGTTTCAGAACTTTTCAACAGAATCTTTTGAGTCGATTCTTTCAGAGGCGAGGAAATTCCGACTTAATTTGATTGTGGCGAACCAGTTTATGACACAGTTGACCGATAAGATCCGTGAGGTTACTGATGAGCTGGGGCTTGATTTCTATGCGGCGGGCACGCACCCTACGGCGCACTGGCAGGATCAGCAGGTTTCCGCAAAGAAGCGGTACCAGCGTGTGGTGGGTCGCGGCCAGTACTGGGGCAGGCACATGGTTATTTTTGGCGTGCATGTGCATGTGGGTGTTGATTCACGCGATAAGGTTTTGCCGCTCGTGGATGCGCTCACCAACTATTGCGCGCATCTGCTGGGGCTTTCGGTGTCTTCGCCCTACTGGGACAGCGTGGATACCGGGTATGGTTCGCACCGCACGATGCTGTATCAGCAGCTGCCTTCAAATGGTCTGCCTTTTCATTTTGAAAACTGGCAGGAGTACAGTGACTATTTGCATGCGTTGGTGAAGACGGGCGCTATTTTAGAGGTCAGCGAGGACCGTTGGGATGTGCGCCCGGTTCCCCGCTATGGCACCTTGGAGATGCGTTACTGCGATGGTCTTCCGTCGATTCGGGATGTTGCGGCGGTTACGGCGCTCACCCAATGTTTAGTGGAGTTTTTCTCGCGTAAAATTGAGGCTGGCGAGAAGATTGAGGTGTT
>CALIJO010000042.1 GCA_938017655.1 uncultured Candidatus Saccharibacteria bacterium | reverse complement strand
GTATATTTTATTATTTTGCCTCCCATAATGCTTATAGTATATCATAAAAGTGTCTATTAAAAAATTAAGAACAATAAAAAACCACCCGAGTTGGGTGGTTTCAAAAGGGTATTAATGAAGCATATTGCGACCATCACGATAATCAATGAAGCCGTAATTTGTAATTTCTTTATGAAGCTGACCGAATGGCTTTGTTGCTGTAAAACGCATCATGGAGCTTACTTTATCGAGCTGCTCAGTAGAGGGATATAATACCTCATTTTGATTCTCCCGATATAAACGGACATTGGTTACTTCGCGCTTCTGGGAATAAAAAACTGTTTCATAGACACTTTTTATTTTCCCTTCTGCTCGAGCTTTCACCTGAAAATCAAATCTTTGTCTCGGATCAAATATACTCCACATACCCACACCAGCATCAAAATCGGTGGGGAGAATAATAGTCATCTCCTGACAATAAGTGTATTCAGGGTTCAGGAACACAGGGATTTGAATCTGTATACGAAAACCAAATTGATCGGTTCTCTTAGATTCGAAAACTACCAGCTTATCAGGGTAAACTACCCGATAGCCATCCACCTCTGGACATTCTTCTACCTCACGCTCCCATGCGTATGGGTCTACATAAAGTGGCTCGAGAGATAAAATACCTTCGACGCCATATTTTTTTCCCTTACCATAGGTACGATAGCGACCCTCTTCGATAATATGATCAGTGTCATCAGCCCACTGATAATACATCAGCTGGCCACTATCAAATCTTTGATAGAGACGCCAATCGTATCGATCGAAGTTTTTACCCTCGGCCTTTAGTTGCTGCGCGGGATACTGGTATTTACCAGTATCGTACTGCACGTTTTGAACATCCGTGTTCGCCGCGTCAGTAGTATTACCGCTTGATTGAGTCACGCTTTGATTGGCGCTAGGTTTTAAACCTAATACACCAGCCTCAGCTTCGGTTGCAAAAACATTCGTAGCAAAAGCTACTACGGCCAACATAGTTGCTAAAACAGTCTTTTTCATATTAATACCTCTTTCTGAATGAACTACTCTGGCCAATCCAGAGTAGTAACCATAGGCTTCTCTCTGAATA
>CALIJO010000041.1 GCA_938017655.1 uncultured Candidatus Saccharibacteria bacterium | reverse complement strand
AAGTATCCTCATCGCGACGATATTTTACACCGCCGATTTCAATCTCAAACAGATGAGTTCTAGTATCAAACACCCATTCTTCACCTTCTGCATTTGGATCGATTTTGTGGAACATCGGAATTGCAATCCCCCAGGGAATCTGACGCGAAATATTCCAATCCTTCAATCCCTCGAGATAATTAATCAAAACCTTCTGTTTATTTTCAGGATAGAACTTAATTTCATCATTATCTAGACGTTCAATCGCCATCTTCGCCAATTTCGAAGTATCAATAAACCACTGTTCTTTTAACATCGGCTCAATCACCGTGCCACACTTATAGCAATGTGCCACTGAGTGCTGAATTTTCTTCTCACCCACCAGTAATCCCGCCGCATCGAGCATTTTCAGCGTCTTTTTACGCGCTTCTTCTACGCTCAGACCAGCAATTTCTTCGCCGCAAATCGGCAACATCTTCCCATCAAATCCAATCACCTGAATTTTCGGTAAATCATGGCGTAATCCTACCTCAAAATCGTCGTTATCATGCGCAGGAGTAATCTTCACTACCCCTGTACCGAAGCCCATCTCTGCATGTTCATCCAGTACTACCGGAATTTCACGACCCGTCAACGGCAAAATCAAAGTCTTGCCATGCAAAAATTCATAGCGTTTATCGTTTGGGTTAATCGCCACCGCCGTATCGCCAAATAGGGTTTCTGGACGTGTAGTTGAGACCACCACGCCCCCCTCAATTACTCTCTCAACTTCACCATTTTCATCTAAAAGTTCCACCTTCGCGTCACTGTCCACGCCCGGCCCGAATGGATATTTGATTTCATAAAGCACCCCCTTCTCATCCTTATATTCCACCTCAATATCCGCAAAAGCCGTCTGATGTTTCGTACAATAATTTACTAATTTTTCACCACGATAAATCAGACCGTCCTTCCACATCTGTTCGAAAGTCTTATAGGTACGGCGCACTACATTTTCGTCCAGGGTAAAAGTGAGATCCTGCCACGAACAAGAGGCCCCGAGCGCCCTTAGCTGCAGTTCCATATCGCCGCGTTTACTCTGTACAAAATTCCAAACTTCACTATAAATTTCCTCACGGCTCATCGAGAAACGGGAACGGCCCGATTTTTCAAGTTCACGTTCGTAAACCACCCAAGTTTCAAAACCAGCATGATCCGCCCCTGGCACGTACCAAGTTCTACGTCCACGCAATCTGTTATAACGGGTCAGGGAATCTTCCACTGCCACTGTTAAACCGTGGCCAATATGCAAATTTCCGTTCGCATTTGGTGGTGGCATCACAATCGAATAGCGTTTCGTTTTCTTGCCATCCGCCTCAGTTTCATCTTTCTTTGGCAAAAATTTACCCGCTGCCTCCCAAGCTGCGTAAATATCCGCTTCAAAATCCGCCGGATTATATGCCGGAGCAAATTTCATTATTTCTCCTCACTTTCTAAGAATAATTTTTCTCGTATTTCAGCCATTTCCGCTTCGGAAACTTCCACCACCTGGCCATATTTATAATTTGGATCAAAAGTCACCAGATGTACATGCGCATGTGGTACATCGGTACCAATCACCTTAATTAAAGTCCTCTCTCCCAAAACTTTTTCCATATTGGCCGCCAATTTCTTCACTGTTTTCATTACCGCAAGATAATAATCTTCTGGTAAATCGTAAAGTTTATCGACTTCAAGTTTCGGCACCACTAAAGTGTGACCCTTGGTTTCTGGGTGAATATCCAAAAAAGCCAAGGTTTTCTCATCCTCATAAATTTTATAGCAGGGAATCTCACCCGCAATAATTTTTGAAAAAATACTTGCCATTTTGCCTTCCTTCACCCCACCATCCAATTAATTTTCTCTCTTAATTATACTAAATTTTCCCCCTGATTTCCACCTGTAACGCCAAAAATCTCAAAATTAGCCTAAACCAAAATATCTCATATATGATATATTTTATTAGCAAATAATTTTATATTTTCTGCAATCATAAGCATTAACAGGGGTAATTTTTTTATTTTCTCTGTTAAATTTGAATATTTATGTTACAATAAATTCAATATGTCAAATCATCGTCGTGTTGAGTTATTTACCGCTAATTTTTTTGCTATTACTATATCATTTTTAATTACCTACTTCCTTCGCTTTGGTTGGGAACCTAACGATATTGCCTTTTACAATATTCGTACCACAACGATTTATATCTATCTCTTTCTCTCCTATCTAATTGTTTTTACTTTCTACCACAATAACCCAGAAATAAATAAGCGTGGTATTCTTCGTCATGCCAAATCTGCATTTCTTACTAATCTTTTTATGGCAATTATTTTTTCCGCAATTGTTTATCTAACTCATGTAGGTACTAGTATTCCACGACTCTTTTTTGGTACATTTTTCTCAGTCAACTTCTTATCTTCTTTTATTACTCTTTATTTAGTTCACTTTATCAAACGCGAATACCTTGGGCACCATACCAAGAAAACGGTGATTTTTACTGATAGTTGCAATCTTCGTAATGTGATTAGTAAAATTCAAAAACTTGACGCTGAAGATTGTGAAATTATTGGTATTAGCTCGCTTTCTGGCAAGTGTAAAGATCTTTTTTATAAAGTAAAACCCCTCAGTAAAAATAAACTTACTCCAGAAGCAATTGCCAACCCTGCCGAAGCCTATGATTTAAAAGAGTTCACCACCCCTGCTATTGAATATCTCAAACGCCATCAGGTTGACTTTGTAATTTTTAGCGTTGCTCATACTGATCGTGAAAAAATTCGTCAACTTATCGAGTCTATTAGTAAAATGGGAATCGACTCATTAATTACTATCGACAGTTTTACCATTGAAGCCCTAGAGACTAAACTCGAAGACTTTGGAACCTCCAGCGTAATTCGTCTTTCACCACGTATTTTTACCGATGGGGAATTAATCATCAAACGCCTCATGGATATTCTTGGCGCCTTAGTCGGTTGTTTGATTTGTATTCTCTTTGGTATTATTGTTGCTCCATTAATTTATCTAGAAGATCCAGGACCTATTATCTTCAAACAAAAACGCGTTGGCCGTAATGGTAAATTCTTCAACATTTACAAATTCCGCTCAATGTATCAAAATGCCGAAGAACGTCTCAAGGATTTGCAAGAGCAAAACGAAATGCAAGGTTTTATGTTTAAGATGAAGAATGATCCACGCATTACTAAAATTGGTAAATTTATCCGTAAAACCAGCATTGACGAATTGCCCCAATTCTTTAACGTACTCGGAGGCAGCATGTCGCTCGTTGGTACCCGTCCACCTACAGTCAACGAATATAATCAATATGCCGCTCATCACAAACGTCGTATTAGTATTAAACCTGGTATTACCGGTCTCTGGCAAGTTTCCGGCCGTAGCGAAATTACCGACTTTGAAAAAATCGTCCGTCTCGATTGTTACTATATTGACCATTGGAGTATCACCTACGATATTAAAATTCTCATAAAAACTGTCGCTGCCGTTTTTACTGGCAAGGGAAGTGAATAAAAAAAATAAGAATCGTATAGGTCCTTATTTTAACTTAAAAAATAAAAAGACTCTTTAGAGTCTTTTTGGTTCCGACATTTATGGCGGAAGCGAGAGGATTCGAACCTCCGAGACCTTTCGGCCCACACGATTTCGAGTCGTGCGCCTTCAACCACTCGGCCACGCTTCCACCTCTTATTTTAGCAAAAAATACTCTTAACTACAACAGATTACAAACCAATAAAAAAATCATTATTTCCTAATTCACCTTCTTTTAACCCAAAAAGCTTATTCATAAATTTTCCAACACGTCAAAATATTTCACACAAAAAAATCAGCTCCGAAAGGGAACTGATTTTCTCATAATCTCATTTGGTACACCCGACAGGATTCGAACCTACGACCTTTTGCTCCGCAAGCAAACGCTCTATCCAGCTGAGCTACGGGTGCATGCGTGAATACCACATAAAGTAATATTCACCTAGAAATTAAATGAGCATCGTATTTATTACGACATTCATATTATAACATATTTCCTTTTTGATTTGTACCCCTAAAATTTAGATTTTTTATTATTGGGTAAAAATCACATATTTTAAATACGCAGTCTTTTTACCAATTTATCTAATAGATCCAATTCCACTGGCTCCATTGGTAATTTCGCCCCAAACATATCGACAATCCCTTCACCCTTATTCTCTGGAAAATAAATCGTCACCGCTGGCGACAAGCGCTTTCTTGGCGTCAAAACAATCGCAAAATGCACATCATCCTGTAAAATCCCAAAAGATTTGAATTCAGAAAACGCATAAAATTTATCGCCTTCCGTGAAACCCTTATCGGTCAAAGTGTAAGAAATTTTTCTGGCTGGCCTCACCGCTAGAATCAACAGAGTCAAAGCTGACACGATCACCAATGCCAAGAAAGTCCACCACTGTAAATAGAATGAAAGCAAGCTCAAAACCAAGGTCACTGAAAATAGCCCCACATACCACCCCGCACCATTATTATGTGATATATATTCTTCACCTTCCCACTTTACAATTTTTTCGTCCATATTAGCACCTTTTAACTATTAACATTATAACATGTAATGGCGGAGAGTAGTTGATGAAGTTTACACTCTTTTAACTGGCTCTGCTTAAAGTTTAGTAGGAATTATTATTTTTTCTTAATAGACTTGACTATGATGGCTTCCATCGACTCGTACTCGTAGTGAAAGGCGGCATCGCTGGCTTTTATCATTTCTTCAGGAGTAATGCCATCAAAGTTTATAAGGTAGCCAGCCCTTGACGCTAATTCTCTGATAAATAATCTTTGAACTCTGCCATTACCCTCTCGGAAAGGGTGTATAGTATTGAGGTCACCTAGATAGTAGGCTAGTCTCTTGATCATTGTCTCTTTATCTAGCCCCTCTAAGTAATTCTCAGATTTTAGCTCGTTAAACAAGACTTCAGCATTAACCTCTATTAGCTCGTGTTGACAGAAGATATTACCTTTGCTGATGTCAGTCCGGCGAACTTCTCCAGCCCACTTGTAGATACCATCAAAAATGTATCTATGAATACGTTTCACGTAATCAAAATTTAGTTCTCCCTCTAGTGACTCGTCATTTAGCTTCGCGATTTTTAAAGAAGTGATTTCTCGTTCCGCCGCATCAAGCTCCCTTTCATCTTTGATGCCTAGTTCGTTCTTCAGTACTGGGTTATCTGGGTAGCAGTAATAATCATCACGCTCGTATTCGTATGATAGTGGTACGGAAGTCATTAGGTGGTTTACTTCCTATGTTTAGCAAAAGCTCTAGAAATGGCATCATCAAAGCTAGTTTTGCCAGTTAAACAGTTCATGATTGTCTGTTTTTCACGCGAAGAAAGCCTCATGCCCTCTAGCCTGAGGCTTGAATCTACAAAACTTAAGATTTCTTCGTTTTTACTCATATTCATATTATACCACAAGACCAACTAATCTATTCTAACCCCTCAAGTGCTAAAAAGAATTTTTAGAATAATAAAAGACCCTTTCGAGGGTCTTTCCAATCGACGACATGTAATGGCGGAGAGTGGGAGATTCGCCTTCTAGGAGGAGTTCGAAAAAGTGCTTGCATTTTTGAGACGACGACGCAGAAGACAGAAAATCTCTTTTAAGATTTATCTTAAAAAATAGACTCTTTAGAGTCTATCACGATCCGACATTTATGGCGGAGAGTGGGAGATTCGAACTCCCGCTGCAGGTCTCCCCACACTAGCGATTTAGCAAACCGCCCCCTTCAGCCACTTGGGTAACTCTCCGTCTACCTCTATCTTATCATAAATTCATCACATCTCTAATAGTTTTTCCAAATATTCCTCAAATATCTCTATTAACCCCACTAACTACTCTAGCCCCTCAAGCGCAACACTTGAGATGTTAATCCAGACTTTTCGTTACTTTTTCGCATATCTGTGTTAAAATAATATTGTTGAATTTAACCGCGAGATTCTATATTTCATGAAAAAAATTACCAAAATTATTACACAAACTTTTACCGGCCTCGGCGCCTTTGCCTGCCTTTTTTCTAGCCACCTCCTAGTTTCTGCTACTAGTGTCCAAGAAGGTGCAAATGCTGCCCGTGCTGAAGGTATGCCTACTGAACTCATCGGCGACAATGGTGTTTTCAGCCGCATCACTAATACCGTATTACTCATTGTCGGCCTCATCTCAGTTATTATGCTAGTTTACGGTGGTCTCCGCTATATTCTTTCTGGTGGTGACTCTAAAAAGGTTACAGATGCCAAAAACACCGTACTCTATGCCATCATCGGCCTCATTATCTCGCTTCTCGCTTACGCCATCGTCAATTTCGTACTCAATTCCGTGATCGGTGTCGGTACTACCAACTAATCAACGTTCTTTCATTAATACTGCAGCCCATACTCGATCGGTCTGCAGTATTTTTTTCGCCGCCGCAAGGGAAGCACCCGTAGTCGTCACATCATCCACCAATATATAGAGCGTCTTATTCTCAATTTTTATCCCTTCCCGAATTCCGTATGCCTTTTCCGCTTGCTTCATACGTTCTTTTTTCTCTTTACCCACCTGCACCGTCTTATTTTTTCTAGCTAAAAGACTCTGATATTCCACACTTATTCCAAAATCATCTAATCTTTTCTGTAAAAAATTCTCCAGCTCAAAACATAATCTTAAAGTATGATCGAATCCTCTCTCTCGAATATGTTTTCGAATCGTCGGCAAGGGAATTAAAACAATTTTTCGAATTTCTTGCATCTCAACATCCATCATTCCTGATACCTCAACCGGTACATCACCCGACCTACCACTCAACCTATCATCAAGTTTCATTCTCTTAACTTCACTCGATCTATCATCAAGCTTTATTCTCTCAACTTCACTCGACCTGTTATCAAGCTTCATCCTCTTAACTTCACCAAAAATCACCTCACTTAGTTTCTCCGCCAAAAATTCTCCATAATCTCGCCTCCCCTTATATTTATAATCTCGCACCATCCTCTCAAACCACCCCTCCTTCAATCCTGCTACCAATAATTTCTTAAATCCATATACACCCTCCATCACATAACCTGAATTAGTTATGTTTATATATTTTTTACAACGGTCACAAAAAATCCCGCCCTCTCTCTGGCATCGCACACATCTATTTGGCAAAACCATATCTAAAATAAATTTTTCTATTGTAATTTTTACACGATAAAGCTGTTTACTCTTGATTTTTAACATAACCACTCTTATAATAATTAAGAACAATAGTTAATGTGGAGGAATACAAGCAATGGCTCGTACTAATGACGAAGACATGCTTATGGAAGATGAACTCGCGGCCGCTTTCCTGGATAATGATGGCCCAGACTCTGAACCAGTTTCAGCTCTAGAAGAACAACCGAGTCCACTTCCAGCAGAAGAAGATCCAGAGGCGTGGGAAGAAGAACCTGGTGATTTTCCAGGACAATTAGCAGTGGATGTATATGAAACTGCCGACAAGTTAGTTGTCAAAGCTCGCACCGCAGGCATCTCCAAAGGGGACCTCGATGTTACCATTTCTGACAATATCTTGACCATCTCCGGCGTCCTTAGTGGCGGCGAAGATGAACAGACCACTCGTTGGCACATTCAAGAGTGTTATTGGGGAGAATTTTCTCGTACAATCGCCCTTCCAGTCCAAGTTCGCGAAGACGAAGGTAGCGTAAAAGCAGAATTAAAAGACGGCGTGCTCACCATTTCTTTTGAAAAAGAAAAGACCGAAGCACCTATCCGCATCCCAATCGCATAACTCATTGTCTAAAAATTAAATATACCGTGAATTCGGTATATTTTTTTCGAATCCACTAACTTCAATATATGCCGTTTCCCAAATACTGCAAGCATGAGGGAATTAAATATAAATTAAATTTAACCAAAAATCTAAACTCAAAAAATCACCCGACAATCAAAGTATAAAAAAAGACCCCGAGTATCGAGGTCTTTTTTAGGAATTTATCTTAAATTTTTATTCCACTATTCATGACGAAGTTTACAATCGCATAAGCTAACACCACTAAGATTAAACCAATAACTGAATAAAGCACTACATCCTTACCGCGCTTAATTCTTGCTGGATCACCCTGGGCCGTCAGCAACATAAATCCACCATAAATTATCATAGCTACTGCTAAAAATCCCATTACTGAAGTAAATACATTAATCAACATATTCACATTAGACATTAAAGATTTTTCGCCTTCAGTTTTCTCTACATTACATTCTGAAAGTGCCGATACTGGCTCATTCTCGCGAATAGTTTTTTCTGGGCAAGTAAAAGCCGAAACCGGCTTCACTAAACTCGCAAACACCAAACAAGTGATAAATAGCAGGGAATAGATTATATTTCTTAAACTAATCTTAATCATAGCGTTATAGTTGTTGTTGTGCTATTCTGGGCTGTTCGAGTACTCATCGTGGTAGTTAAAACAAAGTTAATAATTGACCAAGATAATAGCGCAATTATCAAACCGATAACACCCCAAGTAATTGAATCTTTACCCTTCTTAATTCTACCTGGATCACCCTGAGCAGTTAGAAAGAGGAAACCACCATAAATTATCACCCCCACCGCCACTACGCCAAGTACACCAAGCACAACATTTATGATTTTATTTACATCACTAATCAAATCATCTTTATTATGACTAGGATTAATATTACATGCCGCAATATTCGTTGCTCCAGGATTTTTTGACCCTGGAGGACAAATACCAGCAGATTCACCAGAATCAGAACTACTAGAACTATTAGCACTAGTGCTACCTGCGGCCGATTTTGATGGTTCAGCAAATACCGAACTACTTAAGGCTCCGCCCGCAAACAACCCAGCTAAGATAAATACAGCTAGAAATTTTTTTAAATTCTTTTTCATTTACTCTTTTCTCTAAAATTAAATCTTAAAAATACCCCCATAAGGGGTATTTTCACTAACTAACCTTAAAAACGTTAGCAAGCACGAAGTTCACGATTGAGTAAGCAAGCATGGAAACCACGAGACCGATAATACCGTAGAGAATAGTATCCTTAGCTTTTTTCACCTTACCTGGATCACCAGCAGAAGTTGTATATTGTACACCACCGAAGATAATAAAAGCTACAGCCACAAAGGCAATCACACCAATAATTACATTAATAATAGTATTGGCTTGTTCCATTAAGTCATTCTTATTTGCACTGTTTTCATTTAGTTTGCTACAGCCAGCCAAACCATTTGCGCCAGCATCCGAACCATCAGGACATTTTACCTTACCAGCAAAAGTATTGACGGAGTTACCCAGAACTGCAACTACGCTCGTGCCACCCATTGCCAAAGCTTTTAGTTTATTCGAAATTTTCATATTATTCCTTTAATATTAATTTACCAAAATTATAACATATCTTCTGTAAAAACAAAAATATTTCTCTCTAGAATCAATCTGTAATTATTTCAGATTTCTCGTCACAAACAGTACAATACCGTAAGCCAAGAAAGCTACTACTAATGCTACTACAGCATAGAGCACCATATCTTTGCCACGCTTAATTTTCGCCGCATCCGATTGTGCCGTCATATAAGTAAAGCCACCATAAATAATCGAAAACGCTGCGAGCATTCCCACCAAGGAAATCACTACATTCACGCCACTTTGGATAATATCTACTACATTTTTATTCTTACTACTAGCTTCCGTACAGCCTGCAAGTTTTTTCACATCTTCATCTTCAACATCATCGCACACCCCGTAAAAATCTTCTCGCGAGGTCGCACTCACAGAGATAGGGTTATTAAAAATTAAACCAAATAGACCAGCAAAAAGTGCTAAACTTACTAACAATTTCGAAATCTTCATTTTCAACATTTTCTGCCTTCTTTTATTAATTTAATGCCGTTAATGCAAAATTTGTCACTGCCGCCGCTAAAACCACAATCACCAAGCCAATCACTGCAAAAATAATCGTATTTTTTGCCTTAGTCACCTTTTGCACATCACCATGCGCTGTCGCAAAATTCACCGCCGCCAGCACAATATAAAAGACCGCCACTAAACCAATTAACGCATATATATAATTTAAAATTGTGGTTGGTGTAAAATTACCATCCTTATTTGGCAATCTACTCAAGCCTTCATTTAGGGAATCAATATTTTCTAGATCCACTGTTGCTAAATATTTCATATTACTCCTTAGGTTGCACTAATAATTACATCAATAATCGTATTCGTAATCACTGAAGCAAAAATAGTTAGAATTAAACCAATCACTGCGCCTTGGATAATATTCTTACCCTTCGCTGCCTTATTTGGATCACCCTCACTCATTACATAGGAAAGTCCACCATAGATAATAAACCCAGTTGCAGTTAGGCCCGCCACTAGGGAAATATCATAAATAATATTCATTACCACTACCCAAACAAAAGGCGCCCAGTTCGTCGTACCACTATTTGAGGTAGCTGGCTTGCCAATCACGCACTTATTATTATCGTCACGTGTAGCTAAACCTTTATACCAAGGACGAAATCCCAAGAAGACGTTTGCCTCACAGCTTTTGTCCACATCACCATCAATCACCGCACCTACCTGAGTCAAAACTTGTCGGCTTGAAATCCCTAAATCATTCAAACTTAAAGCATTCACAGAATCACTCATCGTAAGCCCCAAAAATCCCGCCACTATCAGAGAAAAAATCCCTAAATTCTTCAAAAATTTTACACCTAGCTGTCGATTGACCTTTTCCATACATATATTATATCATGAGTATAGATTTTTCTACTTTTTATTATTCGGTCGTTTCAGTGGTCAATGTTGACGGCATTACCGTTATGTGATATAATAACAAATATTAATTGAGTTATTTTTTATGAACAAGGGAACCAACCATAGAGGAAAATTCAGTACGGCAATTTTTGTCTTGTTTTTTACCTTGTTTTCCCTCTTTTCTCCTTTAACCTCCCTAAATGCTTACGCCGCCCCAGACAATTCCTCTAATTCAACTGAAAATTCTTCCGAAACCGAAAAAGTCGAAGATGATGATTCTAGTCATGAAACAGAACAGACTAAAACTCAAAATCAAAACTCAGGAACTACTACTACCGAAACTACTAGCCCCGAAAATGCTAATTCTGAGAATCAAAACGAACTCAGCTGTTCCGAACAAATTGGCATTCTCTCCTTTATTGTTTGTCCTACCACCGGTCTTCTCGCCAAAGGGATCGATGCACTTTATTCCACCATCGAGACCTTTTTAGTTATCAAGCCAATTACTTCGGATAACAAATCTCCTATCTACATCATTTGGTCTTACATTCGCAATGTTGCTAATATACTCTTTATCATTTTCTTGCTGCTCATCGTCTACTCTCAGGTTACTGGCCTTGGCTTTTCTAATTACAACATTAAGAAAATGTTACCAAAGCTCATCATTGCCGCTATTTTAGTTAACTTCAGCTACCTGATTTGTCAGGTTCTCGTCGATATTAGTAATATTATCGGTAACGCCCTCAAATCCTTCCTCGAAGGAATTGCTACTACCGCCATCCAAAATCAACATCCGGAAGCCAAGCTCGATGAACCACTCAATATCTATGATATTTTCCTTGCTATCGCCGGTGGTACTTCACTTACCATTCTCGGCGGTGTCGGCATCGCCACTGCGGTTGCCGCTTCCGGTGGTTTACTTAGCATCCTCTTCACACTCATTCCAATCGTTTTTGCCGGTTTTATCGCCGTAGTTGTCGGTCTGATTACTATCTCACTTCGCCAAGCCGTGGTAATCCTACTTACTATCACTTCACCGATTATTTTCGCCCTCTACGTTCTGCCAAATACTCACAAATATTATCTAAAATGGAAATCTATTTTTGCTCAAATGTTGGTCTTCTTCCCAGCTTTTAGCTTCCTTTTTGGTGTTTCCAAGGTTCTTGGCTATCTCTTCATTTTCAGCTCCGAAACTCCTTTTGGCGTGATTATTGGTATCGCCGTCCAGGTCCTACCAATCATGTTCGCCGTTAAAATGCTCAGTATGTCCAAATCTGTCCTTGGTGATGTTAATCAAGCCCTTAGTGGCGTCAGCGGTAAGCTTAACAAAACTGTTTCTAAAGAATTTTCTACCGCCGCCGAACTTGCTCGCGCTAATTACCAAAAACGTGCCCTCGAAGGTAAAGGTGGCCCCCTCCGCCCAGACATGGCTATTAGCCGTATTTATATGCAAAACCAAGCCTTCCGCGAACACAGGAAAAAACGCGCCGAAGAGGATCAGGGACTCCTTATTGATGAACAAATTTTGGCCCGCCAAAATAACACGCCAATTATTGGTTATCATAAAAACGGTAAACCAATTTATTCCAAAGCTGACCCAATCAAGAAAAACTCTGAAATGTTGGACGAGTATCGCCATCGTGAACTTAAATACCGTACCGAAAATGCTGGTAAGCGTGTTGAAAATCTCATGAGCAACATGGGTGATTACATTGATAAATATGATTACCAAAACAGGGAATTAAAAAATCTTGCCAAACGTCAAACCGAAAATTTCCTCGAGCAAAAGACTGTCGATCACGAAATCCATAACAATGATGTTGCTTCTGATAAATTCTATCTCAATAAGATGAAAGAAATTAACGAGAAGTATATTGACTCTCATTCTGAAAACAGTGCTAAACGTTTCAATCTTACCGAAGCTGAAATTGCTAAAAACGATAAAGAATTTCAAAAATATATTGTACGCGCCGCTGGTACTAGTGCCTGGGATTATGATCCAGCTCTCAATATCAAAAATCCTAAGCATGTCATTGATGCTATCGATAGTGTACTGGGTGATATTTCCGTCGATTATGACAGGGAATACCAGGCCAGTCTCAACCGCCGCACTACCTATTACAGTCGTATTCATTCTGGCGTACTTAATAATGATTTCAAGAAAGCTATTAATGACGCCGACTTCGAACGCGTGATTGCCACCATGCGTGTCATGGCTGCCCGTGGCGATTACGATAAGGTTCTGGAAGGTATCATAGATCTTTCAGATAATGGCAAAATTATCGCTGGTACTGAAAATGCCAACGTTCTCTTCAAGGAATTAATGGCCTTCAAGGATGCCGACCCAGTCCTTGGTCGCTTCGGTAAGTTCGGTAATATTGAAACCGCTGCCTGGAGTACTGGTAAACGTCAAGATAATCGCATTACCTTCGAGCAGTTTGCTACTGGTAAACTTAAAGACCTCAATGGTGAGGAAAAGACTACTAAATTTAATCTTATTCAAGCTCTCAAAGGTACTTCTCTCATTAAAGCCGAACGTACCGTCTTTGGTGAGATTAATAATGTATCTCAAAAATACGGTGTCGACCTCTTCGATGCCACACTTTCCAATGTTTCCAGTGCCGCTCTTAACTTCCAATCTGGTGGTGATCAGATGTACTCTCTCATTAATATGATTACCGGCCTTGATGCTGCCGACTGGAATAATGCCGATACTCGCGACGATAAGGTTTTCGAACTCACTCAAGATCCTAAGAAGAGTAGTATTCTCGAAACTGGTCTGAAGAAAGCCATCACCTTCCTTTCTAAGCAGAAGGCTGCCAATATTATTTCCATGAAGTCTGATGTCTTTAATGGTATTATGCAGCTCTTCACTGCTAAATCCTTCAAGGATCTCACCGCCGATGAGTCTGAAATCCCTACCAATCCTATCGAGAAGCAAAAATACTACGAAGAAAAACTCGCCGAAGCTAAAGACGCCGCCAAAGAAATCTTCATCAAGCAAATTGAAAGTTCTGATGCTCGTAATGTTATTCTCTCCAGCCAGAAGAGTGGTGCCATTGCTCAAATGGATAATAATGTCCGTGCACTCGTTTTCTCCGATGAACATGGTAATTTAGCCGAAAAAATTAAGACTATGAAAAATAGGGAAGAAGGCCGTCTCGAACAAGACGCTAAGAAATATAATCACAAAAAATCTTCAAAGTAATCCTCAAATTAACTCTAGCCTTTTATGCTAAAATAGTATTATGGCTACATATAAGGTCCCACAAGATGTTGAGGCAGAGGATAGACTCCTTGGCCCCTTCACTTTTCGTCAATTCGTTTATCTTTTAATTGCCGCGATTGCTGGTGCCTTAGCTGCTGCTCTCTTTCAAATTTTCCCTTTACTTGCGCTTCTACCAGCTCCAGTTATCTTTTTCTTTCTTGTATTAGCTTTACCTCTAAAAAAAGATCAACCAATGGAAACCTATCTTGCTGCCATCGTTAGTTTTTACATGAAACCTAATAAACGCTTCTGGCGTCCAGGCCAAGGTGAGACCACCATCCAAATCACTGCTCCAAAGATTGTCGAAAAATCTCGCACGCGTGATCTTAGCGAAGAAGAAGCCAGCCATCGTCTGAGTTTTCTTTCCAATCTTATTGATTCCGAAGGCTATGCCATTCGCGGTAATCATAATACTAATTTCACTGAAAATTTCATTGCTGACGCCACCGACGTCAATGACTTTATGGATGATAGTCAAAATCAAAATCTGATTAATCTTATGCAAAAAGAAAAAGTCGCTCGTCATGCCGAAATTATTAATCAAATGAAAGCTGCTATTAATAACACCGAAAAAGCCATGGGTCCCGCCACGATTTCTTCCCATCAAGCCACCCTCGGCTCTAATCCATTCAACCAAAATCAGACTACGCCAAATCAGGTTACGCCAAATCAAACCACATCTAATCCATTCACCCAAAATCAAACCACCCCGAATCAACCTACAACAAATCCGTTTATTCAAAATCAAACCGTCCAAAACGCCAACACTCTCGCCAGTCGCAATCAATCGATTCTAAATTCCAATTACCAAAACCTCGCCAATAACCAAAATTTTTCAATCAATACCATTAGTAAGGAAGCTAATCGTTATCGCGAAAATCTCACGCCAAATGCAGCACCTCAAACTTTCATCACGCAAACTCCTTACACTCCGAATTTTACTCAGCCACCAACTAATAACCCTAATATTAATCAAAATCCATTTATTCAAAATTAAAGGCGCCTATGAATCAAAATAATTTTAACCAAAACCAAACCAATCCCCAAATGAATCCAGGTCCAGGCTACCCATCAGCCGGGAATCCTCAAATGATGAGTCAGTTCATTCCACAGTCGCCTCAAGCTGATGCCGCTGTTCCACGACAAATTGTCGACCCTTCCTCCACTCAATCTACGCTACTCTTTTCCGAACTCCGTGATGGTTTAATTATTATGAAAGATGGCTCTCTCCGTGCTGTCATTGCTTGTAAATCTATCAACTTCGACCTCATGTCCGAACAAGAACGTGAAGGTGTCGAGTATGCTTATAAAGGTTTTATTAACTCTCTCAATTTCACCACACAGATTCTTATTCGTTCCCAGCGTATCGATATTGCACCATATATCGAAAAACTTACTGAAATTCGTAAAAATAATGACAATATGTTACTTGGCGTTTTAATGGACGATTATATTAACTTCATCGACTTACTTTCTCAAGAAGCCAACATTATGGATAAGTCTTTCTTTATCGTGGTGCCATATTTTATTAATAATGATCTTGAAAAAGCCAGTACTCAAACTAAAAATATCTTCAGTAGTTTCTTCGGTAGTAAAAACGCTAATCTAATCACTAAAATCGATCGCAATACCTATGACAAGGCTACCGCCGAAATTGATAAACGTGTCGAAACTATTATCAGTGGTCTCTTCAGTATTGGTGTCAACACCGTTCGCCTTAATACCAAAGAACTTTCTGAGCTCTTCTATAATTTTAATAACCCAGACACCGCTGTCCGTGAACCGTTTATTGATTTTAATAAACTTGGTACTATTTATACCAAAAAAACTCCTAGTCCGTATGACCAAAATCCAAGGCCAAACCCAGAAGCGCCAAGGCAATTTAATCCTGCAATGAATCAAACGCCAATCCAAGCTCCAGGTCAAATCCAGAACCCAGCGCCAATCCAAGCTCCAGGTCAAACTCAAAATCCAGCTCCAATGCAAAATCCAATGCAAGCTCCAGGTCACGCATTATCCCAGAACCCGGCCCAAGCCCCAGTCAATCAAGCTCCGATAAATCCCACCCCTACCAACTACCCAGGGAATCAAGCAAAATAACTTTAAATAATTTTATAAACATAATAGAGGAAACACATGGCTAAAAAACTTACCGCTGCCGAAATCGCCGCCCAAAAACAATCGATGGAAGAAGCAGAAATTCAACGCGCGTTTGAGCAGGGTATTACCACCCTTCGCGACTTAATTTCTCCATCTTCTATTGAAATTCAATCCGATCATTTCCGTCTTGGCACCAAATATGGCCGCACTATTTATGTTTATGGCTACCCTCGTACTCTCAGTACCGGCTGGCTCAGTCCTCTCATTAACATCGATGAAGTGCTCGATATTTCTATTTATATTTATCCAGTCGATACTGCAGTGGTGATGAAAAACTTGCGTAAAAAAGTCACCCAGCTCGAAGCCGATATTTCGCTTAATGCCGAAAAGGGCCGCATTCGTAACCCAGAAACTGACGCTGCCATTCAGGATGCCGAAGAACTTCGTGATCAATTACAACTTGGTTACGAAAAATTCTTCCGTTTCGGTCTTTACGTTACTCTTTGGGCTGATTCACTCGATGAATTAAATTACGTCCAACATAAAATTGAAACCATGTTTGGTCAATTAATGATTTTTTCCAAGGTTGCCACTTCTCAACAAGAGCAGGGAATGAATACCACTATGCCGATGGCCACTGACCAACTCCAAATTCGCCGCAATATGAACACCAGCGCCATCTCGACTTCCTTCCCATTCACTTCCGCCGATCTCACTCAGGAACGTGGTATTCTTTATGGCGTTAATATGCATAACCAAGGTCTCGTAATTTTCGATCGCTTTACTCTAGAAAATGCCAACCTCGTGGTCTTCGCTAAATCTGGTGCTGGTAAATCCTTTGCCGTGAAGCTCGAAGCTATTCGCTCCATGATGATGGGTACCGAAATTGTTATTATCGACCCAGAAAACGAGTATCAAAAACTTAGTGACGCCGTCGGCGGTTCTTATGTTCGTCTCTCGCTTAATTCCGACGTGCGTATCAATCCTTTCGACCTACCAAAAGTTATCGATTCCGAAGATGCTTCCGATGCTTTGCGTGCAAACCTCGTTACTTTGCACGGTCTTTTTCGTCTCATGCTCGGCGGTACCCAAATCGGCCCGAATGGTCAGCCAATTTCTTCACTTTCTGCCAACGAAGAGGCCGATCTCGATCAAGCCCTTATCGATACTTACGCTCGTGCCGGTATTACTTCCGATCCGCTCACTCATCAATCCACTCCACCTACCATTATCAATCTCTATGATACTCTCGCTCACATGGGAGGCTCTGGTCCGCAACTCGCCCAACGTCTTCGCAAGTATGCCACCGGTACTTTTGCAGGTATTTTTTCTCAGCAATCCAATATTGATATTAATAACCAAATGGTCGTCTTTAATATTCGTGACCTCGAAGACGAACTCCGTCCAGTTGCTATGTATATCGTGCTCAACCATATCTGGAACATCGTCCGCGCCAAACAAAAGCGCCGCATTCTCATCGTCGATGAGGCTTGGCAACTTATGAAATATGACGACTCCGCCAACTTCCTTTTCTCCCTTGCTAAGCGTGCTCGTAAATATTACCTCGGTCTCACTACTATCACTCAGGACGTCGAAGACTTTATGAGTAACAAAATGGGTCGTGCCATTGTCATGAACTCTTCTATGCAGCTCCTCTTAAAACAATCCGCTGCTGCCGTCGATGTCTTATCCGATGTCTTTAAGCTCACTGAAGAAGAACGCAAGCGTCTCTCCAGCTTCCCAATCGGACACGGTCTCTTCTTCGCTGGCCAAAACCACGTTCATATCCAAGTTGTCGCTTCTGATACCGAAACCAGTCTGATTTCCACCAACCCTACCCGCTACGATAAAACTAACTAATTATCACTCGATTTTTTTCGCAAAATCTCCTATAATATTCTTATGTCAAAGGTCTATTACGGCGAAGATAACATTAAGCCCGATTTTTCATCGTCGAAAAATTCGGATAATGATTCTGCTGTTTTTAGAAACCAAATCGCGCAATCAGGTTCCGGTTCCAGCTCCGCTGGCTCCAGTCAAAATGCCCTAAAGTCTCTCGAAAATTCCAGCGCCGTCGCTAATTCCGAAACTAATTCCTTAGCCAATCTTCGTGATCTTGAACGAAAATCTTTCTATACTGGCTCCGGTAATTTCCAAAATCAAAACCAACTTTCCGGCAAAGAAAAAGTCAAAAAACTCAAAAAATACTCCCCTCTCATCGGTCTCATCGTCGTCCTTTTTGGTGGACTTTTTGGTCTAATTTTTGGCATATCTAATATCGCAAACCACATCGAAACTCTTATCACTCGCGCTACTGATACTATGTTCGGAACTTATTCCGCCACTTCTCTCCAAATGACTAAGGAATACATGCAGAAAAAACATGGCAAATTCCCAGACTACTTCAAGCAGCGTCTCGCTAAAAACAATATTATCGTAGAAGATAATGGTGAAGAATATATTCTTAAATACCGAAACAAAATCATTACCGCCGAAAATCTAAAATCTACCTATAATTCCGATATTAGTTTCCAAAATGACTTTACTAAATCCAAGCACGGCCGTGGAGCAAATTTTTTTGATCCTGCAGCCATATTAGCTTTTAAAGGCATAAATGTCAGTCGAAATTTTTATCGTTCGTTTAAAAATACTATGGATGATAAAGCTAATAAAGATTCTCTCAAGAAAACGAATGTTGAACAATTTAAAGATTCTGGAGCTGAAGGACGCTACGCCGAGGATCGTGAAAAAGAGGCAGATACCGATGATGATGGCAATAAAAAAACTGAGACAAATACAGGCACCGATGATGATGGCAACAAAAAAACTAAGGTAGAAACCGAAGTCGAAGAAGTTAAAAGTACTGAAACCGATACTGATAGTCCTAGTACTGGCCCTAACTCCGATATAGTAGAAGAAGAAACCGCCAAACTAAAAACCGCAAATTCTCGCGCTGAAAATTTTATCAATAAGATGTCAGCTGTCTCTGGTAAAGTACGAAATACTTGTACTGTAATGCGTGTAGCTAATATTATTAGTTTATTAGTAGCTGCTCACAGTATCATCACTAGCGCATCTAGAAGTTTTCGCGATCTTGAACCATATAGCAAAACCAGGGCTGGCAATGGTCCCGAATCCCCTATGAATTCAGTTCAAGAAGAAAAATCAGTTAGCCAAAAAACTACATATATCAATACCGACACTGGTAAAGAAACCCCTATCGAAGGGGCTCAATTACAAGCCCAAGGTGCTTATGCTGTTCTCGCCGGCTCCACTGCCATGCTTAGCCAAACCAAACATTATGCCATTGAAAATATTTTCAACTCAGTCAAAATGGGTATCGCCACTTCTCCCACCGCCAATATTGGCTGTACCGTAGCTAATTTCGCTGCTTCTGTGATCGACTTTGCTTCTGATGCTGTTGCTGCTATTACCGCCATTCCGACTGGCGGCGCCAGTCTTGTCGTAGGTACGGTTCTTAAAAAATTCGCTGTAAATACTGCTATTAGTTTAGGTATTACCGCCATTATTTCTTCAGGGCTATCTGTGCTTATTCCTTATGTAGCTAAAACCATTATGAGTAACCCCGAACTTGTTATAAAAGGTATCCCAGCCGGGGAAGAACTTATTAAAGGGGCTGCCATATCGGCTGGCCTTATTGCTATGACCACCATAGGCTTAGGTATTGCATCAAAGAAAATGGCTAAAGCCTATAGTCAAGAATTAGTCCTCGCCGCTAACGAGGAAGCTAAGTTAGATCGCTATAATCACAGCCCATTTGACGCCTCTAATTCAAACACTTTTCTTGGTAATCTCGCCACCAAATTTAGTTATTTACATTTTAATAATAATTTTCTAAAAACTCTTTCCACTTTCTTTTCTAGTACCTCTAGCAGTGCCAATACTTTATCAGATATCGCTTCTACAAAAACTTTTGCCTCATCGACTCAGGTAGTTAGCACCGTCTATGACTCCAATAAAGATGCAAAAAACTTCTACGATCAACAGCAAGATCCTAAGGTTTGCGAACGCCTCAGTAGCATTGGTGGTGCCTGTAATATGTATGGCGCCCATATTACCGCCTCCGACCCAAGTCTAAAAAATCTCGACGAAGATGACGCCACATATCAAAGCATTCTCTCCGAAAACACTACCGAAAAAGACGGTAAAAGAACAGTCAAAGAAGATTCTATTCTAGATAAAAAAATCAAATATTGCGACAATCGCAAATCACCTTTTGGTGTTTTTGATCAAAATATTTTAGACGCCGAATCACCTGTTGATGCTAATTCATTTATTAGTTCCATTCCACTCATTGGTAGCTTCGTTAATATGATTAATTCCGGCTATCAATCACTTTCTTCAGAATCTAAAAACTGGGCAACCGGCAAAAACTGTGTGATGGATGAAAGTAATCCGATGTATCAAAAAATTCGTTATCTCCAAAAATATACCGAACGTAATCGTATTTGTACTCAAACTAAATGTGAAGACAATTTAGATAGCACTGGAAATCTTCAAGATCCAATTCTTGCGGTTGCCGAAAAATACCAAAAGAAACAACAATCCGACAAAAGCCTTGCTGGACAACTAGCTGTTTATTCTGGTCTCAGAAAATCTGATGCAGAGTTCGGTCTTGCCGTTATTGATTATTATAAATATCTTGCCGAACATCAACCACCTCAAACTCTCGCTGATATTCTTATGAAACCAGTTAAAACTTTCGTTACTGGCGAATCCCTCTACCGTTCTACGCTTGTATCTCAAATCACCCACCTTAAAAAGGATATTGATTCTAAATCTAATCAAGAAAAGGGAACTAAATACACTCTTGACTATAAGTTCCGTTTCCAAACTTCTCTTGTTTAATGTTATAATTAAATCACATGAATAAGGTCAAAAATCTTACTAAAATTCTTAAAACATTCTTTTTAAATCCTCGTTTTTTGGTTTTATTTTTTATTCTTCTTATTTTCACTATTATTAATTCTACCTACGTGCACGCCGACATCGATGAATCTACTCTAGACTTTTACGACGCTAATGGAATTTTTTACTATGATGGTAGTAAAACTAGTAATTGTGTTTCTTCCACGCCTCTAGATTTATCTGGTAATAAACTATATAATGGCGACCCAGTCTTATCTGAAGGCCAATTAGCACTAATAGAAAAAAATAAACCAGTCTATGAACAATCAGCTGCCAAATATCACATTCCTTGGCAGGTATTTGCTGTAATCCATAATATGGAAACCGGCCTAAATGGTACTAGAAACCCAAACAATCATCAGGGTATTTACCAATTCTATGATGCTCGTAATACTAATCGCTACCCACCTGGTCCAGTCACATTAGAAGAATTTCAAAAACAAACCGATGAATTAGGTCAACGAATTGTAAGTAACTATGGTCGCAATCTCAATCTTACTACAGATGACGGTGTTAAAGCCATGTGGTTCAGATATAACGGTCGCGCTAAATTATATGTTGATCAAGGCCGAGATCTAGGGTTTAATAACACACAAGCGAATCAACTTGGTGAAGGTTCTCCATATGTCATGAATTTAGCCGATGCCAACCGTGATTCTCGTAATAATAAAAACTGGGTTGAATGCAAAAAAGATGGCTGTAAAGTTTATAGTCCAGCCTCTACTCGTGCCGGAACTTTCATTCAATATAAAGCTCTCGGTGGTGGCGGATCTTTTACTTCATCTGGAATAAGCTGCGGTAGTCCAATTGATGCAAGTGGTAATTTAATTAGTAAAAGTGGTAACTTAATTGTAGACACAGCACTTACTATGGCTTGGCCTGAAGCACAAAATGATCGCGCAGCTAGACGTGAAATGGTACCAGCATACGAAACCGCCCTAGAGGCTGTTGGATTAAAAAACACAGTATTTCATGGTGCTTCATGTGATGTTTTTGTCTCTACTGTTATGCGCTATTCAAAATTAGACCCCAATTTTGTTTGTTGTGGAGTAAGTGCAGCAAAAGGAAGGGCTACCCCAAAATATGTAGAAGGAAACCCCTCTAAATATTCACCAGTTTCTGAATTCAATGGAACTAACTGGAATACATTACAAAATGGAGATATAGTAATTAATGCAACTCATATTGCCATATATTACAAGGCGCCAAATAATGCAAGTAAATTAATTCATGCTTCATACCAAAATAGAACTCCACGTATTACTGGAGTGTATAATAATGGATTCAAAGCCTATCGTTTTATTGGCGCTAATACTTCCACATAAAATATAAATATAATCACCATGTCATTAAATACTAATAATACAACCAATTTTCCTACGGGGACAGCAATATGTTTTTAAATAAAATTCAACAATTAAAATTGTATCAAAAAATATTAGCCATTATACTACCGATAGTTTTTATAATTATTATATCTATAACTTTTTATTATTTTTCTGTTAATTCATCAAATATAGATATACTAGTAGCACCTAAAAATGCAGAGCTCTATATTGATGGAAAGAAATATCCAAACAAAGGCACATTCACTACAACCCCCGGAGAAAAAGAAGTAGTAATTAAGGCGGATGGATTCATAGAGTATAGAAAAAAAATTTTCTTCTATAATAAACAAAACACCTTAATACATGAGATGCTTCAGCCAGATGATTCTAATAAAGATTATTATTCTACTCACCCTGAAGAAGCCAATCTATATGAACAGATATATGAAGAAAAACTTGCTAAAGAAATAGATCAATATAATAAAGACCCTATTTTTGATATTACTCCAGTTCAAGATTTTAAACTTGGCTTTTCTGCCTCTGCTTCTCGTGATGAAAAAGATTTTAATAAAATTATCCTAACAATTGATCTTATGACTTGCCGAGACAATCAAATAGAAAACCTTAAAAAAGTGGCTGAAAGTTATTTCGCACAAAAGGGAATTAATCTCTCTAAGTATCAGGTAAAATATACTCATTGTAATTCCGATCAAGATTCTGACCCAAATTTTAAACACGACTCCGAAGACTAATTATTAATAATTGATTATTTTATTTGTCTAGCCTTATTTTTCTACCCCTTATTCCACCGACGTCAATATCACCTGATGGTTTTTGAATTTTTCCACCAAGGCAGTTTGTCGACCCTTATCTAATTCCGAAAAAACATCATCAAGTAAAATCACCGGCTTTTTTCGCGTCTCCGTTTCGATTAATTCCGCCTCATTAAATTTTAAAGCCAAAATAATCGACCGTGTTTCACCCCGACTCGCCGTCCCATCCGCGAGCACGCCATTAAACTTAAATAGAAAATCATCCCGATGCACACCAAACTTTGTTGCACCCCGCATCAAATCCATGCGAAATTCTGCATCTAAGCGCTTATAATAGCTGTTTTGGTCTAATCCACATAAAGAGTCATAATAAATCTCGATCTCGTCTAGATTTTGTGCAATCGAACGATATAGCGTCGTCATTTTTTCGTTAATTTTTCCAATATACCGCTTCCTGGTTTGATTAATCGCCGTGCCATATTTACTTAGCATAATATTTAGTGAAAAAAATACACTTTCACTCTCCAGGCCAAATTCTTGTTCCGAAATCGCAATCTTTTTTAACAAATCATTACGCTGTTTCAAAGTTTTTTCATACATCAATAAATTATGGTGATAATTCAAATCAAATTCCTCTAAAATCCGATCAAAATAATTTCTCCGTTTCGTCGGGCTTGTGGAAATCAGGTGCATATCTTCCGGCAAAAAGAGAATTACCGGATATTTATCCTTCTTTGGCAACCTCGCACTTTTTTTATCTTGCACTAAAAATTGTTTTTTATTTCCGTCAAAAGTCGCTACGATTTTTTCGCCATCCGTTTTACCTAGTTCGACACGATAAAATTCACTCTCACGATTTAAAATTTCTTTATCAGTCGCCTTAAAAGATTTTCCCCGTAACACCAAATAAATCGCCTCAATCACCGAGGTTTTTCCAATGCCATTCGCCCCCAAAATTAGCGTCGTATCTGGTTTGATTTTTAAATAATATTCCTTATGGATGCGAAAATTATTTAATTTTATATAATCAATTAACATCTAACTCTTCAAAGGCATAATAATATGAGTATAATCAAAACTATTTTTATTCTGAATTAATACTGGTGAAAGTTTTCCAGAAATGCCAAATTTTAGCTCCTCTTCGTCTAGTACCAATAAAACATCATTTAAGTATTTTGAATTTAAAACCACTTTGGCGTCATTCGAAATTTCCGCTTCAATTTCCGATTTATTCTCACCAAATTCATTTAAGACTGAAGACACCACGAAGACCTGCTCATCTTTCTTTGACTCGCAAACAATTGATCCACTCGTCGCGCGCGAAAACAACGCCGCAAGCTTCACACCACGTAGTAATTCCGCCTTATTCAGTAAGATTTCCACCTGGGATTTTTCTGGAATCAATTTACGATAATCTGGAAAAGCTCCATCGATTAATTTTGAAATAATTTCAATTTCACCTAGACGGAAACGCACCTGAAATTCATCGAATAAAATTTCAATATTTTCCATATTATCTGAAATTGCTCCGAGTACATCCACAATACACTGTACTGGTACAATTGCCTTAATTTCGCTCTCGATTTTATTTATCAACTTTTTTTCCGCTAAACGGTAACCATCGGTAGCTGCCACATATAATCCACCCTCAAAACTATTAAAATAAATTCCCGTTAATGTCGGACGCGTGGTGTCTGATGAGCAGGCAATTTTTACCGCATTCATCCCCAAACGAAATTCATCAATCCCCATTTGGAAGGAAATTGCTGATTTTTCATCAAACTCTGGTAATTCTGGAAAATCTTCTGCTGCATTTCCGTTAAATACTGATTTATATTTTCCTTCACTAACTGTTAATTTTTCCTGGTTCACCTGAATTTTCACCTCACCCTTCGGTAAATTACTCACAAAATCTGCTAAAAGTTTGGCTGGTACGGTAATTTTTCCATCTTTGGCTAGAGTGGTCGGCAAATAATAATTAATTGCCATATCTAAATTAGTTGTCACTAAAGTTACTTTATTATCTTTAGCTTCCATTAAGACATTATTTAAGATTGGCAAAGTCGTACGACTTCCTCCTGTAATTCGACTGACAATACTTAATGCTTTGGCTAACTTACTTTGTTCAACATTGATTTCCATAACTCTCCTTTCTTATATATTTATTAGTAGTATTAGTAGGCTATGTGTAAAAGTTGAAAACTGCATTTTTAATAGGGGTAATTTTTAAAATTTGCTTGTGTAAAACTGTGGGAAAAACTTGGAAAACTTTATGGAAAACTAGATTTTGTTTTCCACTCACTGTGTAAAACCTAGACTTTTCCTCAAACCTTTCTGACTTTTTAGCAACTTTTTCCATTTTATTCCACATCGTTTTTCACCATTTTTCCACAATTACTTACATGATGCCATTATTTAATTGATCACGAATTTCATTTAACTGGTCGCGCAGTACAAAATCCGTCTTCATATCGGTTTCGATTTTTTTAATCCCGTGCATCGCTGTAGTGTGGTCTTTTAGTCCCACTTCATTAGCGATTTTCGTTGTACTCATTTGTAAATCACGCGACATGATGAACATCGCAATCTGTCTGGCGGTTTTTATATGTGCTACTCGACTGCGTCCACAAATTTCTTCTGGAGAAATGTTAAAGAAGTTAGCCACGGTTTCAATCACGGTGCTTGGCGAAAAAACCTTCGAGCGTGTCGTATTGCCAACCACTCCCACCATCCCCTCGTTAATTACCATTAGTGGGGAAATACACTTCACATCTGCCATCGCAATGACCTTACTATACATACTTTCCAGGTCGCGAATATTGGTTTCCACACTTTTTGCAATATATTCAATCGCCTTATCCTCGATTTCCACGCCATTAAATTCCGCCTTAGCGTGTAAAATCGCGCAGCGATCCTCGAAAGAAGGGAATTGAATATCATAAGCTCCGGTCTGTGTCAAACGCGAAGCTAGACGTTCGTCCACAGTCTTTAGTTGGCTTGGTAAACGGTCAGAAGTAATGATGACTTGGCGATTTAGTTGCTGCATATCATTAAAAATATTGAAGAATTCTTCCTGACTTTTTTCCTTACCCACGATGAATTGAAAATCATCCACAATTAAAACATCAAGTTCGGAAAAACGTCGACGAAAATCATCCATTTTACCATTACGTACCGATTGAATAAAATCATTATAGAAATGGTTAATTGGAATGTATAAAATCTTAAATTCTGGGTGTCTTCTCGCCAGTTCGTTACCGATTGCTTCCACCAAGTGTGTCTTACCGAGGCCGGCTCCGCCATAGAGAAAGAACGGGTTATATTTTATTCCAGGGTTTTCAATAATATTTTTCGCCACCGAAACTGCGAGGTCATTATTCGTACCGATGATGAAATTATCCATGGTAAATTTTTCACTAAGACCGGTCCGATTTTGGTTGCGCGCATTTAAAGAGGAGTGTCTCTCCAAATCAATTCGTTGCACCGTTCCAACGCGATCGGAAAGATTCTTGAAATTGTTACTACGAGAATTCGTAGTTTCGCGGGATTTATTATTTTTATTAGTTACGATTAGATATTCGGTAGTTAAAACCTCCACTCCATTATTTTTTAGAGCCGTTCGAATATCAGTATCAAATTTTTTACAGATATTCGTCTGCATAAAAGTGTTTGGTACACTAATTTGGATGTGACCATCCTTATTGAAAATTAAGGAGGTGTTCGAATCCTTAAAAAATGTTAAGTAATGTGATTCTGGCAGTTTTTTTTCTAATTCAGCAAGCACATTATTCCACACATCAAACACCGACGCTACCTCCACATTAACTAACCTTGATTACCTCTATTATAACAGACCTTCGGACTTTTCCACAGGTTTAAAAAAATATTTTTTATTATATAGTTATATAAAAAATAACAGGGGAGGAGTTTTCCACAATTTTCACCTAATAGATGTACCCATGTGGAAAACTTATTGAAAAAAGTGGAAAACTAAGGTATAATTATATAAAGTTTACAAATCAGATAAAACTCTGTAATATAGTTTTATTAGTTTTAAGGAAAAATAATGCCAAAGCGTACATATCAACCACACAAGCGCCAACGCAAACAAGAACATGGTTTCATGAAGCGTAACGCGACCAAGAATGGTCAAAAGGTACTCAAGCGTCGTCGCATTAAAGGCCGCGCTCGTTTAACTTACTAAAAAAATCACCAGCTAGTCTGGTGTTTTTTATTTGAAATTGCAAATCTTTTAATCATAAAAGGGAACTCGAAACCTCTTATGCTATAATTATTTTAGTGAAAACTTATATTAATGTTTTTAAAACCGTGATGCGGATTGCTCCTGGCAGGCGTCTGCAAGTTTTTCAATTAATCCTCAGTTACACGATCATTAATATCATCAAACTTCTTCCACCACTCGCTACCGCTGGTATTATTTCCGTGGTTACGCGGGCTTCTAATTTTAATGCCATCTGGTTTTATGTGATTCTATTTATTCTCTTTACCATTCTATATTATTCCGTCAATTCCTGGAGTTATTATCTGGAAACTGGACTGGTTCGCTATTATTATTCCACTACTCAGCATCTTCTTTTTAATCATATTGCGAAAAACCCTCTGATTCTTGAGTCGATTTCTAAGGGCCGAATCACCGATACTTTTACAGAAGATGTCAGCTATATGTATAGTACGGTGCGCTCTGGAGTTTACGCCTTAACTAGTTTTTTCCAGCTCTTTTTGATTTTCCTCATTTTTAGTGCTAATAATATTTTTCTCGGTCTCCTCGCCCTTATCGTGGATGCCATTTATATTTATCTAATGAACCAAAATTCCAAAGCCGCCGCCGTGCGCTTCGACGGCATTCGTAAAAGTCAGGATAAAAACTGGGATCTGCTATTTCAGATTCTCAATAATTTGAAGCAAATCACCAGTCTCAGTCTCATGCCGAGTCTCACTTCTAAAATTGTTTCGAATAATGAAGTCTTTGATATTCAAAATTCCAAGCGTTATAAAATTCTCAGCACTCGTTATTGTAAAATTCCACTAATCACTCAGATTGGCAAGATTTCCATCTATGTTTTTTTGGGTTATCTAGTTTTTAATAATCAACTCACTATCGATAAACTTGTGCTTCTCGTTGGTTATTATGAAATGGTAATTCGAAATACCGATAGTGTGCTTGAGGAGCTTTTGAATCTCAGTAACTATAGTATCCGTATTAAGCGCATCGATAATATTTTGAAATTTAAGAGTGATAATCAAATTGATTATGGCGATCTAGATAATGATTATATCGAAGGTGAAGTGGTTTTTGATCATGTTACCTTCAAATTAAAAAATAAGAAAATTCTCGATAATATTTCTTTTCGCGCCCGCCCGAATGAAATCACTACTATTGTTGGCCGTCCAGGTTCTGGTAAGACCACAATCATTAATTTACTTTATCGTCTCTACGCGGCAAATTCCGGTAAAATTCTCATCGATAATGAATCGATTTATCATTATTCGAAAAAAGTCTATGCCTCAAACGTCTCCGGTGTTTTTCAAAATCCCTTCGTTTTTTCTGCCTCAATTCGAGAAAACCTTAATATTATTAATCCCAATATTAAAGAGCAAAATAAGGCTCTGAAACGTGCACGGATTTATCAAAAAATCACCAGCCTCAAGAACCAATTTAATACTAAAATTAATCTCGAATCGAAGGTTTTAACCGATGGTGATCTTCAAAAACTTGCCATTGCTCGCGCCCTTCTTACTAATGCGGAAATTTTAATTTTTGATGAAGTGACTTCTCACGCTGATCCTGAAGCCATTAAAGAAATCGTGGAAATTCTCGAAGACCTTAAGCAAGATCATACGATCATTATTGTTACGCATCGCCCAGAAATGATGAAAATCGCTGATCAAGTGATTGTTTTGAAGGAAGGGAGGATTATCTCGAAAGGTAAAAACAAGGATGTACTTTCTAAATCCGCCCTCTATCGTACCCTTCGTACCGCCACTTTCGTGGAAAATTCTGATGATGAGAAGGAATTCGAAAAAAGTGATCGCTCTTCCGATATTATTCCGCTCGATTCTATCTCTAATTCTATGATAAAAT
>CALIJO010000040.1 GCA_938017655.1 uncultured Candidatus Saccharibacteria bacterium | reverse complement strand
TAGTTCACGAACCGTCGGGTTTGGGGTATAATTATCTCAAGCCCGAATGGCGGAATTGGCAGACGCGCTAGCTTCAGGTGCTAGTCTAGCTTCTAGGTGCAGGTTCAAGTCCTGTTTCGGGCACCACAAGATTAGATCATAGTGAGAGCTATGATTTTTTGTTAATTAAAATAAAAAGGAGCCAAATATGTCAAAAAACTTATTCAAAAATAAATCTCTTGATACTCTACCACTAGATTTTCGAGTTGAAAATCATCCTCTCGATAACGAGCAGCGTAAAGCTATTTACGATCCCGCCAAATTTAATCTAACCGTGGCTGGTGCGGGTTCCGGCAAAACCACTACTATCCTCGGCAAAATTCTCTATCTCCTGCAATCTGGTTTCGCCAGCCCACCAGAAATATTAGTTTTATCTTTTACCCATGATTCCGCTACGGAACTAAGAGAGCGTTTTTTACGCGAATACTATCAAGCATTCGCGGCGCAGATTTTGTTGGAAAAAACTTCTCCCCCAAATATCGTAATTGAGACTTTTCATAGCTTAGCTCTGAGATTGATACGCAATCTCTGGCCAGATTTTTCCGTGGTCACAAATCAGACAGATCCAGATGGCGACCCTAAGACAGGTCCAGATGACAGCCTTAAGATAGACTCAAATGGCAATCCTAATTCAGGTCCAGATGACATCCCCAATTCAGATTCTGACGATGAGGCTACGCCGGGGTCAATTATTCGCGAATTTCTCGACCTCCATGAATTAGATTCTGAGACTTTAGAACAAATCGCTAGTAAATTTTCTTCAGAAGAATACCGTAAAATATTTCTCACATCCTCTCAGCAATATCAAAAGGAATTGTCAGGGCTTCTAGAAAAACATCAGACCACGTTTTCTGGGCTAATCAAAATGGCAATTCGATATCTTCGTTCTGGCCAGATTAAAACTCGGTATCGCTACATCATTGTCGATGAATATCAGGATCTTTCAGCCTTACGTCAGGAGTTTCTTCGTCTTCTCATCGAATCATCCCAGGCCAACCTGTTCGCCGTGGGCGACGATTGGCAGGCGATTTATGGCTTTAGTGGCAGTCGTGTCGATTTTACTTTGAACTTCCGTCGATTTTGGGGTGATTTTTCTCTGCATCGTATCTCGAAAACCTATCGTTTCGGACCCACGCTTGCAAGTTTAAGTTCAAGTTTTATCATGCAAGACCATACTCAAATTCGAAAACAAATTCAAAGCCAAAAAGAAGATGCACTAGAGCCGGTCGTGGAAATCTCTAGTGATTCAGAACGACTCGATCTAGAAGTCCTCACGCATTACTTCGAGTCTCTTCCGGGAAATAGCTCGATTTTATTGTTGGGGCGTTTTCAGATTGATCAGTTCCGTCTCGTGCACTGTAGTAAATTTAAGTTAACCCCAGATGGTATAGAATTTCAAACGCGACCAGATCTAAAAATTCGTTTTCTCACTGTACATCAATCTAAGGGTCTCGAAGCTGACTATGTAATCCTCCTCAATAATCGTAAAGCTAAGCTGGGTTTTCCGGCCCACGTCAAGGACCCACCGCTTAAGGCTGAGTTAGTCAAAATCGCAGAAGAATTAAGGCTAGACCAGGTCTCAGTCAATGAAGAACGTCGCCTCTTTTATGTCGCACTCACTCGTGCCAAAAAGCAGGTGATTCTACTCACCGTCGACGGCAAGGAATCGAGTTTTATTAAGGAATTGCGTCGAAAATTTCGTCTGGATTTTACCACCTACTATCTTTCGCATTTTGAGAAATACCTTAATTCAGAATAATTTATCGCCCCAAGCTAATAATTGAAAACAAAAGATTTTTTACAAAAAATTTCAGATAGTTTGTAGCGGTTACTTCTTCGGCTTAGTGATCGAATTGATTTTGTTACCAATATTTTCTTGAGTTTTTTGGATATTTTCCATTGCTGCTTT
>CALIJO010000039.1 GCA_938017655.1 uncultured Candidatus Saccharibacteria bacterium | reverse complement strand
ACCAACTGAGCTACACCCACCAAATTTTCAAAATGCGCTGTACGCTTCCTAGATTGTAGCAAACTCAGCTAGTTTTTTCAATTATAGATTATTAATTTTCCCCAAGAATTAGAAATTCGGCTTAATCACTGGCCTAATATTTCCACCAGAAGGCCTGCTGCCTCCAGAAAAACCAGCGCCGCCCGAGAATCCAGCACTACCAGTAGATCCGCCGCCCATTCCCATCATCTTGTCGCGCTGCATGGTTTCACTCGGGGCACGTCGCACCCCAGATACTCCACTATTAGATCCAGTTCCGCCCAGTCTTCCGTATCCGCGTCTATATCCATCGCCTGGAGTTACGCCATATCCGCGTCTCTCGCCGTCGCTACTCAGTACGCCATATCCACGGTTTTTCTCACTCTCACTTACCACCCCATAGCCACGTTTTAATTCTTCGGGATTTTTTACGTAGCCATAACCATGGTTGGTCTCTTGGCTATCCACTCGACCGAATCCATTATTCTGGCTAGACTCCGAACTGCCACCTCGAACGTCAAAACTACCGTTCATGCCATTTTGTCCGCGTGATTTCTGATATAAATCACCTGCCGCTTGTTGTCTACCCGAATTACCGCGCATTAAGTCACTTTGTCCGTAACTACCAATTATGCCGCCCATTTCACCTCCATTTTCTTCCATTATAGCAAATTTTGCCATCTTAGCTTGCCGCAAAATTCGCCAACTATCGATAAAGCCACTCGTGCGCTGCAACATTCACTACCTATTACCAAGTCCACTCGTGCTTACAAGTAAGCTAAAAATCGCAGCAAACCCCTGTAGTTTATCGTGAAAACTCTCCATACTTGCTTTTAAAAATCTAAAACACTTATGATTATTTTCTAACTATTGAAATCCACACGCCGAAAACGCTAATACTCGTGATATAAACATTGACATTTTCAAGCATTTATAGTATAATCACCTCAGTCTGTAATCTGGCTTAACCGCTTGAATTACCAAGACGTCCATTAAAATCGAATCATCTCAGGCGTAAAATAATTTCACGCCTGTTTATTATAGATGTAGATGTTGTATGAAACATTTTTTTGCCTCGAAGAAATCGAGCGCAACAGAGGAGGGAATCAAAATGAATTATTGTCTAATTTTAGCTATGATTGTTGTCGTTACATATGCCATTCTTTATGCCATATGTGCTCGAAAAACCAAGTCTAATCAAGAGTTCTCGGCGATTGAAAAAGGTCTCCTGAAGGGTTGTTTAGCAAGTTTCGGCTTACTAGTACTACCAATTTTTGGGAGTCTAGCGTTTCCAAAACTGCAACCTCACCTTGCTACGGTGATTTTTATAGTCGAGTCAGCGGTGATTGCGTTGTTTGGTTTTCAAGAACTGCGTAAACTGCATTACCGAAAGGTGAAGCTATTTTGCCTTTTGGCGTTACATGTCGGAATTGCGCTAGTTTGGTGGCAGCTTTTTAGCTACTATCAGATGGAGCAGGGTATTTTTAATAGCCCGAGTTTTACACTAGTGCCTTTCATGGTGTGGGCAGCAGCAATAGTTGTAGTTGCCTTTACTTATCTTGACGGCCCTAAATTAAGAGCCAAAAAGAAAAGTAAAGCTGAAGCTGAAAATGCTAAGCTGCGTGAGCAAATTGAGCGCATGCAGAATGAACGTAATAGACTCAAGGAGGACAATAAAAAACTCCGAAGCGTAGTCCAAGGAACCAAAAGTGGAACCACTAAGTCAAAGTCGGTGACTGAGGATAAAAAGGCCGAGTCAAATCCGCCGAAAAACACTCAGACTGGTGAAGATTCAGCCACCCAGGTTGATGAAGCTCAGACTACCACCTCTGTGCCGAAATCTGACGCAGAGGATAAACCGAAGGTTACTAACCCTAGTATGACCGGAGCCCAGCAGCAAAAGCTGTCTGAAATTCTGGATCGACTAGCTAGTGACCCTAGCCCTGAGGCTCAGCAGGCGGCAATCCAAGAGCTTGTCAAAAACTATCGAACGGCTGCTATTAAAAAAGCTATCGAAGAGTTTGCTGAAAGCCATCGAACTGCCACTGCTAAAAAAGCTATCGCCTCAGAGGAGGAAACTTTAAGTCAAGGACCAAAATCCACTGACTTCGAAGTGTCCTTTGAAGAAGAGGAGCAAGAAGAGCCTGAAGAAGAGGTTCTCGACGGTGATGATGGAGAGGATGATACAATCTTCGCGGATTTATTCGCAAAGATTAGCCCTGCAACTGTCGCCCTAACTGCCGCAATTATCTTAGTGATATATGTGACAGTTCTAGTCCTCGCCTAGGAGGATGTCTATGAACGAGGAGATGGTATTGGAGCATGGTTGTCGTGTTTTAGTTACATTTTTGACTGGGCTCCGCATTTCCTCATATCGGGAACGGAGCCTCAAACAGAAAAAGAGGTGAAAAATGAAAAAGTTTGGAAAAAAGGAAAGGGTCCTTTCGGGGATTCTTGTAGCTGCGCTTGTAGTATTGGCTCTAGCAGTTGGTGTGAAATCTTATCAAAGAAATCACACTAAGGTAGAGGCGAAAACACCTTCCGCTAAGGATGTCGAAGCCGAAAAAGCAGAATTAACATTCGACTTCGATAATTACGAGTATGAGAAAGCTTATCCAGAGCTTAGCCGTGAATTCTGCGATAATTCACTGCCAAATAAGGCAGCCGAAAGAGTTGCAGCCGCTGGCTTTAGCGACGCTCTTTCTACTCCTTTTTCCGTGACTCACGGAACGAAGGACGGTGAGAGCTATAGCGAAGGCGAAGTGTCTATTATGAATAACGAGACTAGCCAGGAAATCTATAGCAATACGCCATATACCGTAGCATTTCTTACCGCACTTTCACATGTGGTTTTGAGCGATGGCACTACTCTCCCCCAGATTAACCCTTGGATTACTAAGGGCTTGGATGAGTATGCTGAGTCCATGAAAAATGGAACCGGCATACAAGATTATGTTCGGGAGGAGAATGGGAAGCTTTACATTAACGAACGACAGCTCAAGCTCGGCGTAGCTACATTGTGGCTTAGAGACCGGCTTATCAACCAAGGAGTACAATTGGTGACTACAAATCACCATTATCCACTGAGTTTGGCGAATACTGATTCCGCCAAACTCACGACGTTTACCGAGGCGCACTACGAGTTTACTCGTGACGCCTTAGTGCTAGCTTATGTAAATAAAGCTGGCACCGAGATCTTCAAGATTGGAATTAACGTACACGACAAGCGTCCAGAGCTGATCGTGAATAAAAAGGTTCCAAAGGAGAAGACGAAGAGCAAGCCAAAGCCCAAGAAGCCTATTCCCAAGCCAAAGCCCAAGAAGCCTATTCCCAAGCCAAAACCTCAGCCAAGCACTGAGCCGGAAGATAAGCCAACCCCTAATCCACAGCCAGGACACGGTGGTGGCGAAAAGCCAAAGGAACCTCAGCCCGAGCCCAAGAAGGATTTCGTAAAGGATCCCGCAAAGGATTCGGTCAATAACGGCGGTGCTAAAATCGGTGGTAGTAACACTACTGTCGGCACTGACGCTTTTGAGCCTACGGATCCGGCCGTTCGGACAGACGGTGGGCATGAAAAACCCGCTAACGTAAAGCCAGAAACTCCGGCTCCTGATCATAATCATCAGAATGTGGAAACACAAAAAACTGATGAAATCAAGATGAACTACGAGACGGAGGCTCAGCGTAATGATAATTTCACCAATAATAAAGGTGAGACTATCAATCACGGAGTTGATAATTCTGGAAAATCTCTCCAGAAAGACGACTACGTGGGCTTCGTCGGATCTGATGATGACGAACCAAAATAAAGCATCTGCAAACATCTATCGCACCCTATTACCTTGGCGGCTTCAAGCCGCCGGGGTAATTCATGTTTACTCTTGAGACGATTCGATTTCAGTGGCATAGACGAAAATTAACAATTTGGCTAGAAGAAAAAGATTTAGATTCGTGTAGTCAAATCGAAAACAAAATTTTATAACAGGAACAATTTAATTGAAAGGAGCTTTTATGAAAAAAGCATTCAAATTTGCATCCATCGCTGCTACCGTGACTGTTGCTGGTCTTGCTACTGTTGCAACTGTATCTGGTTGGGGTGATAACGCTGGCGGTCGCGCTACTTACACTATCGCTGACATTAACGCTGGTAAACTTGGCGACAAGATCGTCATGAACTCTATCAAGGACGACGGTTCTTCTATCTCCGCTAAGGAAAAAGAAGCCGGTGTCATTATGCCGTTGAACGATGAACGCAGCTTCTTAGGTATTCGCGACGAAGCTACCGGTAATAATGGCAAAAACAACGTTTGGAACATCGGTGATGTTAACGTTGAAGAAGGTAAAACTTACGTTGTTCGTCTTTATGTTCACAACAACAACCCTAAGGGTGTTAACGCTGTGGCCAAAGATGTCACCACTGAAATTTCTTTACCAACTGTGGTTTCTAAGACTGCTCGCATTTCTGGCTTCATTAACGCCTCAAATGCAACTCCATCTCGTTACTGGGATTCTTTGAATCTTAAGAGCGCCGATGGCCGTGCTTTCTACCTTGACTATGTTGAAGGTTCTGCCACCTTTGAAAATAACATTTTCAAGAACGGTACTACCCTATCTGACTCTATCGTAAATGGTGGTGTGAAAGTTGGTTATGACAAATTAGATGGTAACCTCCCTGGTTGTTACAACTATGCTGGTTATGTCACTATTAAGGTTAAACCAGTTTTCGAAAGCACTTCTATCACTAAGAAGGTTCGTATGCTTGGTGATAAGGATTGGAAAACTTCCGTTGACGCTAAGGTTGGCGACTCTGTCGAATATCAGATTCACTACAAGAACCTTAACGCTACTCGTGTCGAAAACGTAATTATCCGTGACTCTCTTCCAAAGAATATGGAATACGTTGCTGGTACTACTAAACTTTTCACCTCTGCTTTCCGCGATGGTGCTAAGGCAAATTCTGATACTGTAGTAACTGAAGGTCTAAATATCGGTAACTATGCTGTAAGTGGTGACGGTTTTGTCCGCTTTACTGCTAAGGTAGTCGACAAGGATCTCGCTTGTGGCAATAACCGTTTGATCAACTGGGCTAAAGCTTCGGCTAATGGTTTCGCTGTCCAAGGTAGCGCAGATGTTTACGTTAAGAAAACCTGTGAAAATACCCCAGAAAAACCAGTAACTCCAGTTACTCCAAACCCAGAAAAACCAAACCAAGAACTTCCAAAGGAAATGCCAAAAACCGGTCCTGAAACCGTCATTAGCTCGGCCTTTGGTCTTGGTTCTATCGTTACGACTGCTGGTCTTTATCTTTCTAGCCGTAAAAAACTTCGCTAATTGACCGCTCCGAAGATTTTCTTAGGACGTCAATACTTAGCCTCTAGCAAGCCTTCTCACTTTAATTATTAAGTGGGAAGGCCCAGGCTAACTGGTTGAAAACTGCGTGATGATAATAAAATACGTCTTGAGTTAAAAAATGTATTATCATTGAAACAACCTGCGAAGTCCAACCAAAAACTCCAGTCTCGGCTGGAGTTTTTTGGTGTCTTTTTAAAACTCTTATGTTATAATTTAACCAAATGGACCAAAATACAAACAATTCTTTTACTTCCGCTCCACAAGGTGGTGATTTTTCCGATATCATTATTCCGAACGCCTACGCCGCCAAACCTAAGGGCAAGAATCTGAAGAAGTATATTGTTTTCGGCTTAGTTGGAGTATTCGCACTGTTTTTAATTAGCCTAATTACAAAAGCAATTTTTGTTGACCCTAGGACTATGAGTAAGCAGGAATTTATTCAGTTTGCTGAATCCAAAGATATGAATAATATTGAATGGATTGAGAATTTCTTTATTACCGTAAAAAATGGAGCATTATCGTTCGATCAATTTTTTAGCTATCAGCAATACACTAATATGCAAGAAGCTGGTGCCTCATTACGAAGGGTTAAAGAATTGACATCCAAAAAAAGCAAGATTAGTGGCAGTAAAAAAGCACAGGCGCTATACGAGAAATTTGTTGAATCCTTAAAGAATCGACTAGATATTTACGAAAAAGGAATACAGATATATTTAGATGTATTTCAAGCATATGATAAAGATGATTTTACGCAACTTGAAAAAACATCTTCTGAAATTTTAGACTATACCGTTGTCTCTAATAGGTTGGGAGACATCTCTAAACAAAATAAGGAATTTAAGCAAATTGCTAAAAACGAAAATTGTAATTTTGATTTTGCAGCTAATAGTGATTCGGTCTTATGTAGCAAAAATCGCCAAAAGCTTGAAGACTTAAAGACTATGGCTGAAAATGATGAAGTGGAAAAAAAGATTCTCAATATTATATATAGTAATTTTGAGGATTTTTCAAAAATTGACGTATTAGGTGAATACATCGATGATTGTTTGGTATATATAAGGTGAAACATATGAAAAAGAAAAATTATAATATTGGAATAACCATACTATTGCTAACTATTATTTTTAATTTAGTGCTTATGTCGGTAAATACCGTGTTTGCTGCTAAACAATATGGTCAAACCGGTGCAGAAAATGAAGCTGAAAAAATTACCTTTGCTACTAGTATAAAAGAAGCTTTTGTTAAATGTCTTGAAAAAGATTTAATGGCAACCCCACACCCACTTTCTATTAACGATTACCATTACTCGGTGAATCAATACGCTCCTTTATCAGAGTATCAAGACTATGTTACGCCGGGTGAAATTTTTAAGGCCAACAATGTTTTTACCGGTAAAACAGCTATAAATGTCAGTAAAGATATTGAAGAGATAATAAATCCAGTTCATCCAGATGGTAAAATTTATTGTAATGAGGGGTCTTCGACAAAAAATTTAACCACACTTTTTATGGATTCTATGGGGATTGACAGTATTAAACAGTTAATATGCTCTTCAAGTGGCACTTATGCGATATACAAGAGCGATCAAGCTGCTTGTTCTGCTGATAATTTAAATCTCAACACCAAACTTAATAAAGGGGATGTTAATAAAAGTATTGAATTCGTTAATGATATTTATTCGAAATGGAGTAAAAAACAGAATAATGGTATTTTGACCGGAGATTCAGAAAAAAATAAAGTTTCAAATAATGCGACAATGTCGTATATCGAAGCTCTTAATGCATTTGAAAAAGAATGTCTTGGGAAGCCAGGTGTTGATCAAGATGGCAAAGATAAAGAGCAATATTCGAGTGGAGGCGGTACTTATTATTATGACTTTAAAATAAAAATAATAAAAGATGGAAATACTGTAGAGCTTTATCCTCATTTAAATAAAGATAAGGAAGGTAATGAATTTGATAAGTCAGGGTTTGACCTTGTTTATGGATCTTCAGGAAAGCTAAAATGTAAAGATTTGGCAGACACTATTAATAATAATTTTGATGAATATAAAAAGTCTATTGATAGTATCCGTAAGGATAAATATTTAAAGCCTTGCGCTTCCGAAGAAATAAAGAAACGAGCTAACGAGATTGTGTCTGCATACGAAGCTCAGGTGAATAGTAGAATTGAAGGTGGCTTAAATTCTAAAATTCCAAAGAAGCTTTCGCTGATGTCGGTAGATAAAACAGAATACAATACTATAAAAGCGGCATTAAGTTCAGGCGACTTTACTGTTGATGATGGCAATGGCGGAAGAAAGTGTCTGGAGACAAAAAATCTTAAGAGTTGCAACACAGTAGAAAAAAAGACACAGGCAAAAAAGCTATTAGATGATTATACCATAAGGTCGCAAGGGCATGGCGCCCCTCTTACTGAGGCGGAAAGTGCAGAATTTACAAAAATAAAAAGTGCTATCGACCATAATGATTTCACCGTTGATGATGGTAATGGTGGAAAAAAATGTCTAGAAACGGAAAATTTCAATAGCACCTTACCTCCTGATGAGGCTAAGTGGACCACTGATGGGGAATATGATTTGTCAGCTACGGGAGAACAGAAACAGAGCTACTGTCAGGAAAATGGCGGTTTCCTCTCTTGGATGCTTTGTCCAACCATCGCTGACGGTGCCTCTACGGCAGGAGGCTTACTCGGGTATATCACTAAACTGACTACCGTGCACACCTCAATCATTGAACAATTTTCTAAGCAGGATTCGTCTATCTATAAGGCCTGGTCTGCTTTCCGTAATATTGCAAATATTGGTTTTGTTATTATGTTACTCGTGGTGGTATTTTCTCAGGTAACCAATATTGGTATCTCTAATTATAATATTAAGAAGATCCTGCCAAAACTCATTATTACTGCAATTTTAGTTAACTTCTCGTATCTCATCCTAGGCATATTAATCGATCTCTCGAGCATAGCGGGTGATGGGATTGGCTCGTTGATTAGGTCTGTTGCTGTTGACGGTATGGATGCCGATGCGTCGGCTAGAGCATCCGCCACAATTTCAGCTATTGCTGGGGCAGTTACGACTGTAGCAGCTGGTGCAGCTGGTGCAGCTGGTGTTGCGGCGGCTGTCGCTACTGGTCCGGCTATCATTCTTCCAGTCGTGATGTTTATCGTTACTTCGTTAATTTCAATTTTCTTTGGTTTTATTATGCTAACTATCCGTCAAGCTGCCATCATTATGGTGATTGTGCTTGCTCCACTCATGATGGTTTTGTATGCTCTACCAAATACTTCTGCAATAACCAAAAAATACATCTCTACTGTTAAGGCGCTTCTCATGCTTTACCCAATGTTTATTTTTGCAACCTCCGCCGGAGCTCTTGCTTCTTCGATCATTGTTGGGACGAGTCAAGATATATTAATGCTAATCGTCGGCGGTCTCTTAAATGTCCTTCCGTATTTTGCTATCCCGTCCATGACTTCTAAATCTCTTTCCGGGTTGGGTGCTATTACTTCAGGCTTTGATAAACTTCGTAGTGGGGCTCTTAAGGGGGTTGGTATGGCTGGAGGAGCTATCGCCGCATCTGAGTTTTATAAAAATATAAAGAGTGATTATCGTGCCGACAGAGACGTTAATCGTGCCGCAAGTAGACTAAGGCGCTATAGGAATATCGAAGAACGTGGTGGCACCTTATCTACTGCACAAAAGAGGCGTCAGTCTGAGTCGGCTAACATCTTGATGAAAGATGCTAAAATGCGTGCAGGCGGAAGATCTGCTGCAGGTATTGCCCTTAGTAATTATGAGGGTACTGGTTTTGCTGGTCTTCAAGCGGCTGCTCAGAATGAACTTATGGAAGCAGAAGATAAGAATAATATGATGCTCTTTGATAGTAAAGGATATACACCAGACGATATGATAGGTATGCTCAAAGATGCCAGTGCAGCAGACTATACTAAGATGACCGATACAGAGAAGAATGCCAATGATAGTCTAATTCGCTCACTTACTAAAAGTCTTATGTCGACTAAGGCCGGTCAAAAAGCTTTTGAGTCGCAAATTGCTAGCGATAAAAACATGAGGCTTTCGAATCGTGCCTTTGGTCAGATTGCTCATGCCGCCCTTAAGACTCCTGGCCTGGCTGATAAGTACCAAGTTATGAATAATCAGTTTGGTAGCTACGTTGACGGCGGTGGCGATACTTCTGGTACTGAGGTTCGGGCTGGGCTTATGGGTAGTTCGTTCTCCAATGGTATTAGAAAAACTCTTACAGATATGAATTCGGATAAATTACAAAAAATTACTAAGTTTGAAGTTAAACAAATGTACGAATCAGGCGCAGATACAACTAATCTCGATAATGCTTTCAATATGCTTGCTGCGGCTTCGATTAAAGACCCGAACCTTATTGCCGATTTTGACGGTATTAAGCAGCAGAAAATACTCGAGGCTCAAAATAAATATGTCGATGAATCTCAGAAATCTACCATTAATCTCAGAAGTGGTGGTGCTGCTCAGGTTTACAATCCCCCTGCAGATTTTGGTAAATACACGCAAACTAAAGATGCAGCTGGTCAAATCTTCTACACTAATGACCGAGGCGACATCTTTAATGCTTCTACAGGCGAACAAATAAGGAATATATAAAATCTTTAGTTCACGAACCGTCGGGTTTGGGGTATAATTATCTCAAGCCCGAATGGCGGAA
>CALIJO010000038.1 GCA_938017655.1 uncultured Candidatus Saccharibacteria bacterium | reverse complement strand
GAAAGTGAGGTAAAAAGCACACTACGTGAACATATCGGAGTAGTGCCAATTTTTCAAATTACGTTCTCACAGATGGTTGGTCTGCCAAGTTATGAAGAGGGGGTGTTTTATATCGTGAAACCAATTGTGGTGCGTGCGGCCAAGGATCTCGGTCGAACGATTGACGATCTGTTTCTGCCAGCGTTTCCAGTTACGGATGACGAGGGGGCGCTGATTGGTTTTAGGGGATTAGCTTCTGCGCGTGACTTATAATACATTCACCTTCGGGCTCGGATTTATTCCGAGTCTTTTTTTTATGAAAAAATCCCCGGCGAACCGAGGATTTTTGAGTGATGAAAGAGGATAAGAAATCGAAGATTAGAAAATTCAGTCTCAGGGAATCTGAAATTTAGCTTTCTTTCTGATTGAGGATTTTAGCGTATTTGATGCGTTTATTTTTCGATAAATCACATTGCTTAAAAAGTTCCATGAGGTTTTCCCGATTAATATTGGTGGCACCATATTTAAGCAAGGTAACGCCAATTTCAAGTTTATCCTCTGGTGGGCAGAAGAAATCTTCATGTTCAAATTTATCAGCTAGCAAATCAATTGCTCCACCAGAGGCGAGATAATTTTTGGTAAGAAAATTCTCAAAATTATTAGAATTACTCCGAGTATCAAGGTAAATCTGCCGAAAAAGAAGATATTCAAAAAACTGAGCGATGGTGATAGTGGGTGGTAACTTTTTGAGGTCAGGTTCTATTGAGATAAAATGTTCCCAGTGGGTTTGAACCCAAATTGGTCGATAATCGTCGAGATTGATGCCGAAGATGGTCCAATCGAGCGGGTCAGCGGCCATAATACTGTCGAGTATTTTTGGATTGCAGTGATCTTTAATCCAGGCAGCAATGAGACCGAGTGAAAGATTCTGCTGATAGAAAAAATAGAGTAGGCAGTAAACATTAGCAGGTTTTGGAGATTCCTTGACGAGGAGCTGGTTGGCCATCACGAAAATCGTCGTGAGGTTGACTCCGAGGATGCGCATTTCAGCACATTGAACTTCGAGGTCATGCTTAGTTTCTATCCGGTAGCAGCTCATGGCGATAGTGTCGATATCGATGCCGCGTTGCTGAAATTTTTTGAGGTTTCTCAGGACAAAACCACGGCCTTTGATTTGAATTAGTTGGTACATTAATTCATAAGAATCGACATGGACCTTAGAGGCTTTGATTTTGTCGTAGTGACGCCAGATGTAGCTGGGACTAAGTAGTTCCCTCACCTCGCTGGGGTTGGCGCCGGCCGTGAGAAGTTCGGACCAGATGGTTTATGAAATTCGATAAACTTTGCCGCGC
>CALIJO010000037.1 GCA_938017655.1 uncultured Candidatus Saccharibacteria bacterium | reverse complement strand
TGATGTCTTCCTCTGATGAGTCGACTCGTGACAATTCGGTTACACTCATGACGCTTCACGCTGCCAAGGGGCTTGAGTTTCCGGTCGTTTTTATGGTCGGCATGGAAGAAGGTCTTTTCCCAAGTTCTATGAGTTCTGATGAGGATAGTATCGAAGAAGAACGTCGTCTGGCTTATGTCGGTGTGACTCGTGCCAAGAAGCGTCTCTTCCTTACTTTTACCGCTGTGAGGTTTCTGCATGGTAAGTCTAATTTTAATACACCATCCCGCTTCCTAGCTGAGCTCGGTTATCAACCAGATCCCTTCAGTGAATCCATTGATAATAGTTTTAATAATAACTACGGCAATAATTTTGGCAATAATTTTAATCATAATCACAGTCGTAGCTTTGACGATGATTTTACTGATGATCCTTTTGATTCTTATCATAATTATCCTGATCATAAAAAGCCAAAATCTCAGCCAAGTAAAAAATTCGATCCTTTCTACGATGATATTTTCTATGAAGATGAAGGATTCGATTTTTAAAAATAACCCTACTAGGGGTTATTTTTTTCTTTCCAAGATTATTTTTCTTTAATCTTATTTAGTAATTTTTCGTATTCTAATAAATCTAAATTAGCTGGCCTTGCATATAAATCAAGCCCAAGTTCTTCAAAAATTTTTATGATTTCTTCGCGGCTGCGTCCAGTAAAATGCGGTAGCATCCCTTGTAGTTTTTTGCGTGGATTTGCAAAGCACTGCTTCATGAATTTTAAAACTTCTTCCGAAACCAAAGCTTTTTCTCGTGGGTAAAAGATTACTGAAGCCGAGTCTACTTTTGGTGGCGGCGTAAAAAGTTTTCGTTCGACGAAAATGCCCCCTTCGACTTCCGCGTAATTTTGTACGAATAAAGTTAGGAACGAGTAGCGGCCTTTTTCTTCGAGGATGCGATCCGCCACTTCTTTTTGCATCAAAAGTACAATCTTCGCAGGTTTCTTTTCCAACAGTAATAATTTTCGAATAATTGGGCTGGTAATATAGTAAGGAATATTTCCTACCACTGAAAAATCTCCAGAAAGTTGGCCAAAATCAAAATCCAACACATCAGTATTTATCACTTCCAGATTTTTGCCAGGGAATGAATTTGTTAAGTTGTGGGCTAATTTCTCATCAAATTCAATCGCCACCACTTTTGGAAATCGCTTCAGTAAAGAACTGGTTAGCGTCCCTAGTCCTGGGCCGATTTCTATGCAAAAATCCACTTCACTTCTCGCGCTTTCAGCAATTTCTTCCAATGTGAAGCGATCTTTTAGCCAGTTCTGCCCCAAGGATTTTTTGTTCTGTAACATC
>CALIJO010000036.1 GCA_938017655.1 uncultured Candidatus Saccharibacteria bacterium | reverse complement strand
ACCAACTGAGCTACACCCACCAAATTTTCAAAATGCGCTGTACGCTTCCTAGATTATAGCAAACCCAGTTTCTTTTTTCAATCAGAGATTCACTTTTCTTTACGCTTATGTTAAAATGAGCAAAAGCATCCAAATAAAAAGGCATATTATGAAAAACCACATCTCCACACCTTGGTTCTTTCTGCTAGCCATAGCTGCTAGTATGAGCGCCATATTTTTTCTTCAACAAAATACCCATGCTCTTGTCAAGCCAACCCTGTCCGCCTCTGTTGACAGTGTAAATATTCAGGTTAACGGCACTGATGTAATTGAGAGCGCATCTGGCACTACCGACACGCCAGTAAATGTTTCGGTCAAGACTAATAATCGCAGTGGTTATACCGTCACCGTTTCTTCCACCTCTGAAGAAACCGCCCTTACCGACGCTAATCCTCTAAATGACACGAAAATTTCTTCCATTGGTTCTAATTACACACTAGCCGATCTTCCAGCTAATCAATGGGGTATGCGTTTAGATTCTGAGGCGCTCTATTCACCAATCCAACCACGTGGTCATGCCAAGATTATCGCCACTACTACCGCCAAAAACGACACCGAGGAAACCAATACTTTTCATATCGGCATGAAGCTAAATTCCAGTCTCCGTACCGGCAATTATCAAAACAAACTCCTCGTTTCGATCACCACAAATCCTGTCGAAAATTATGCTGAATTAAATGATGGATATTATTTTCATGATGCTATGTCCACATTGACGGGTGGGCAATTGGAGAATATTAAACACGTTAAATATAGTCACGATGCACCAAGTAGTGATATTAGTACTGTTAATATTCAGAACGAAGATGTATCGGATGTGCCTGTTTTAATGTGGTATGAAAATTCATCAAATACTATATATTATTATGCCGACGTATCAAAAATATATTTTGGCCGAAGTACTCAATTTATGTTTAGAAATTGTTTTAATATCGAAGATATTGATCTGTCACCAATGGATACTAGTAAGATTGTAAAGTTTGGTCATATGTTTGAGGATCTAAAAAAACTTAAAAAAATAGATCTTTCGAATTTTGACACATCAAATGCAGTCGATATGAGTTATATGTTTACTGATTGCGAATCCTTAACCGAGTTAGATCTATCAAGCTTTAATACTGAAAAAGTAAAAGATATGACTGCTATGTTTGCCAGAGCAAAATCTTTAGAAAAACTTAATGTAACTAGCTTTAATACGAGTAATGTAACGGATATCCAGGTAATGTTTTCTGAAACTTTAAGCCTAAAAACACTAGATTTGACTAGTTTTAACACTTCAAAAGTAGTAGAATTTTTTGATATGTTTGGTGGTAGCAAAGAATACACTTCAATCCGTAATGACCTTAAAACAATTTATGTCTCTGAGGATTTTGA
>CALIJO010000035.1 GCA_938017655.1 uncultured Candidatus Saccharibacteria bacterium | reverse complement strand
GAAGTCTTAGTTTTACAGGCTAGGGAAGTTTTTTATAATGAACTTTCTCCTAGCAAAAAACATGCTAAATGGCGTCGCAGTTTCTGGCAGGTCTTGCTAGATGAGGGCTACATTCGTGAAGGCCTCACTCCAGCTAACACTCAAGACACCTTTGCGGTAAATAAGCTCTATCAGATGGTTTATCATGACCTATCGGAAGCCAGCCAATTAATCTGCAGTAAAGACGCCTTGTTCAGTAGCAATCAAGCTTACGAAAACTTTGTCGTGCTTTCTGACCGTGAAGTAAATCGCGTCATGGAAGTTTTAAAACGCTTCCCAGAAGATTTTTTCAATTGCCTTGATCTCTTTTTTGGTATCGACATTCATGAACCTTGGAAAATTAGTCAAATTGCCCGGGCACTCGAAATTCGATCAAATGAAGTACAAGAGATGATTGATAAAGCTTTGCGCGCTATGCGAGAAGATGAGCACTATCAACTGCCACCACTTGATTCTATTGTACAGGTACTACCAAAAAAAGTATTTCGAACACCTGATTTTGACGAGCAACTCTACATGATTACCAATTTTATAGAGTTAACGCCCGCCTTTGAATCAGTATCTAAGACTTACGAATTCAAAAACCTGTCTGATTTCGTTCACCAGTATTACAAAAGTCCGATGAAGGAGGTGATGTAATTAATGTTTATCCATCGTATTAAGAAGATGCAGTTTGACGTTCCTTATGCTGAATATCAGCGTAGTCTCATTGCTTCATCTGTTGCTGATACTTACGATGAAGCTATTAAAGAATGGGAAGTTATCGACTTAGTATATCACCCTGATAAGGATCTGATTAGTTTTAGTAAACGCGTCCGCAGTCATACTGGCTGTACGATTCGGAATCGTTATACTAAAATCCTGCTCGGTCCCTTTAGCCTGACTGGATTAACTAAGCTCGGCAATAAAGATTTCAAAAATCAAGCCGCTTTGCTTAGTCGCCTCATACATTTTAGACGCGACTATAATCTTGACCAAAAAGTATCTATCAGTAGGGAATATTTTAGTTCATATGGTTTTAAATTAGCCTTGGAACAAAAATTTCTTACTCAGGAAGAATACGACGATGCTGACCGGCTCTTTCGGATGAACTTTACGCAATATACAGAAGCTGACCACAAATTACACTTCAAACTTATGAAGGATCATCTGATTCCATTCGTAAAGCAGTACTTCAAAGAGAGAAAAGCTAAACTCAAAGATTCGATACCATTCTCGGAAACCACAGTCGAAATTTCAATTTAAATTAAATTACACGCACTTTACCCCCACAAATGTCAAAATTGGGTCCCGTTATGGGGCCCTTTTTTCTGACCTTTTTATATAATAAATAGCATGGAACAAGTAAATTCCAAGCGGACCTATCTGGCAATTGACCTCAAGTCTTTTTATGCTTCCGTGGAATGTGTGAAGCGTGGGCTCGACCCCTTGACCGCTCGTCTCGTGGTCGCCGATGAATCACGCACCGAAAAAACCATCTGCCTCGCCGTCTCGCCGGCTCTAAAAGCCCTCGGCATCTCTGGTCGCGCTCGACTTTTTGAAGTCTATGAAAAAGTCCCTCGCGGTAGTTTTATTATCGCCAAACCTGCCATGGCCGATTATCTTCAAGTTAGTTCCGAAATTTTTGCCATTTACGCCGCCTATATTGCGACCGAGGATATCCATGTTTACTCTGTCGATGAAGCCTTTCTTGATATTACCAGTTATCTCCGCGCCTACGAAATGGATGCCGAACAACTCGCGCGCACTATCATTAAGGATGTTCTGGGCCATACCGGGATT
>CALIJO010000034.1 GCA_938017655.1 uncultured Candidatus Saccharibacteria bacterium | reverse complement strand
ATGCTGGGACCAAAACCCAGTGCCTTACCGCTTGGCGACGATCCAATCTGTTATATTTTAGCACGAAAAATGATTTTTCACAATAAAATCAGACTTCGTAGTAATGCAGGGCGCAGTTTGGATATGGTTCTTCGATGATATTATCGTAAAGGAATGAGTAAAAAAGTTGTTCAGCGGTGCCGCCACGTAAAACAAAGTCAATTAGGCGAAGAAAATCACCGTGAGAGACAATCAAAATCGTGGTATCTGGGTCATTATTTTTGAATAATTCATTTTTGACAAAATCTTCTGCGCGGAGATACATGGAATGGATACTCTCCATGTTAAATCTTTCACTATTGAAACGATCTTTCCAGCTAATGCTGTGTAATTTTTGGCTATCCTTCCCTTCAAAAACGCCAAAAGCCCGTTCGACAAGACGACGGTCGTACTGAATATGGCAAAGATGCTGATGATCAATGTGGCTGGTTTTAGGGTCGAGGTGCCCGGTGACGATTTGAGCGGTTTTACTAGTGCGCATCAGAGGCGAGGCGTAGCAGCGATCAAACTGCACATCCTTTAGTTGACGTTTGATTTTAAGGGCTTGTTTGATGCCAGTGGTATTAAGATTAGTATCGAGCAAACCGGCGTTCACACCTTGTTTGTTTGCATCGGTTTCGCCGTGCCTTAGAGTATAAATTTTCATGCTAATTTGCGGCTCCGTAATTATTTAAAAAATCTTTGAAAAAGGGTTGGTTTTCGTAGGTTTGATTATATTCGAAATTACTTTCAGGCACTGGGAATGGGAGGTTAGCGTAGAGTGGCTGCCAATAGCTGGAACTATTTGAAAGTGCTTTGGAAGTGCGGGAAGAAAGTGGGTTTTTTAAGAGATTGTTTAGGCCGAGGCGCTTAGTGGCTTCAGAGAGGCTAGAAATTAGGCCGCCGTTATTTTCTTGATTAAATTGTTTAAGATCTTCAATGAGAATTGGCGGAGAAGCCATGCGATGATGATAGGCGGTGCGAAGCTCGTCAATTTCTCCGACACATTCAAAAGGCTTCATGGTATTGCCGACTCCGAGTAGGCCCTTAAAAGTGTCAAAGAGTTCAGGTTTTTTAAAGAGATCTTCGTCGTTGAAAAGAGATTGGAGATACTGAGGTGGGACAAAGGGGCAGAAAAGTAGGTAGGAATTGGCACATTTAGCACATTTGCCACACCATTTGAGGGTAGAGTTTTGATTCTTTTGCTTATAATTGGCTTCGTTACAAGAGCTGAAGCTATAGCCATACTCTTTCCAGCATTTTTGCACAAAAAGTTCAGCGATTTTTAATTCAGTGTATTGACGGATAATTGAGCCGACATGAAGTTCTGGTGAAAGATAGCGGCGCACATACTCGGTGAAAAAGCGTTCGGCATCCCAGGTTTTGGACCATTGATGGTTGACTGGGAGATCGTCGATCATAGCATGAGGTTCGGCGCCTTCGTGACCAATACTAGTGAGAACTACATTCTGGTTATTCAAGATAGCCTGAATCAAAGCGAGGGCTTCGACGATGAAGGTAACCGGGACGTGACCATTGAGGCCGTGGGATTTTTGAAGATGAGTAATGTCGATCTCGCGGTAAACGATACTGGCGTTCATATGGGTAAAAGAATCACCAAGTGTATCGATGACGTGAGGATGGGAAAGGCTGGGGTCACTAGTGACGTACCACGGTTCAAATGGGATATTTTTTTCTTTAAGTAATTTCGCAACCAGCAGACTGTCTTTGCCACCAGATTGGAGGGCGAGATTACCTTGACCGTTATATTTTACGGCTGGCTTGGCTTGATAATTCGGGGTGGGTTGAAAGTGAGCTAAATGAGCACGAGTGAGTCGATTTTCAAAGGCGTATTGACTAAGGCCTTCTTGATAAACCGTGCTAAAGAATTGAGCCTGAAAAGCATCGATGGGTACATCGAGCTTGACTGCAGGGGTGGGATGGGTTTTATAATAGCTGGTACCAATCAAAATAAAGGCCAGGAACATTGCGCTGTCGAGGAGTTGGTCGAGGGCAGGATCGGCAGTGGGATTGAAGCGATATTTTTTATCGGCGTCGGATTTTTTGGCGAAATGAATTTTTTCAGTAAAGAAAATATTATCAATTCCCTGGTAGACAAAACTAGCCGTCAAAGAGGCGCGATCAAGATAGTAACTGACAAAACGAAAAACTGGGTTCCCGGAGGAAGGCTGATTGGTCGAATTAGAAAAACTAATAGCATTTTCGTTCATTACATTAATTTTATCAAAAATGAGAGATTTTGGTAGATGGTTACGGTTATTTTAGGCTTTTAACTATGGCCTGGAACTGCTCGCCGCGATCACTGAAATTTTTGAACATATCAAAACTGGCGGCGCCTGGACTCATTAAAACGATGGCTTCTTTTGGGCAATTTTTAGAAATTGGTAGGCAGAGATCGTAATTACTGGTGACTAGTTCGGTTTGAGTTTCGGCAAGTTTTCTTGCGATATTGACAGCTTCTTCAAGGGTTTCGGCGAAGCAGTATTTTTCGGGATCTTCACCCTCAGCGAGGCGAGTTTTAGTCTCGCCGATGAGGATGATTTTTTTGAGATTTTTAGCGGAAAAGAAACGCTGTTTCATCTCGGTGAGATCGAGCCCGCGATCAAAACCTCCGGCGATCAAGAAGGTAGGATAATTTTCGAAGGCAGCGATGGCGACGTCGGCGGCTGGGAAGGCGGAAGAATAATTGTCGTCATAATAACGCACGTGATTGAGTTCGTGGATGAACTGCAAGCGATGTGGTAGACCTTGGAATTTATGGAGTCCGGCGGCAATTTTTTGGTAGAGTTCGCGATTTTCTGGCAGGAAAAGCTTGTCATAAGAAACGTTAAGTAGAGCAAGTACGGCTAAAATGGCAGCTTCGGCATTTTCGCGATTGTGTTCGCCAGGAATTTGTAACTGATCAAGTAGTGTGTTTAATTCTTCGAGATGGGATTTGATTGGATAAGAGAATTTTTGTCCCTTACTAAGTTCACCGATGGTTTCGGAATAGAGGTTATTGGCGTAATAAATACAGGAATCTTCCGGGGTTTGATTTAATACGATATGAGATTTAGCGTCGACATAGTCATCAAAATCTGGATGACGATCGAGATGGTCGGGTTCGATACGTAATATTACGGAGATGTGAGGAGATTTTTCGAGATCCCAGCATTGGAAGCTACTCATTTCGTAAACTACAATATCTTTTTCGGTAATTTGGTCGAGTTCGAGAATGGCGGGGTTGCCAATATTGCCGACCAGATGGACGTGCTCGAATTTCTCAGAGAACTCACGTAAAATCGAAGCGATAATCGAGCAAGTAGTCCCTTTGCCCTTGGTGCCAGTGACGCCGATGATTGGAGCTTTGACATGACTAAAAAAATAATTAGTAATGGTGGTCCAATTATCGATGAGATGAGGTGATTTTTGCTTGGCCAGATAAAGTGGATGTACGGAAGGGCTACGAAAAACCAGGTCAAAATTTTCTAGACTAAAAGAATCAAGCTCTTCGTCGGTGAATTTTTCGAAAAAAGTAATTTCGTCCTGCTTAAAATATTCGGCGACGGCGTTACCTTCCACCCCTTTACCTAAAACTGCAATTTTCATAAGTCTATTATAGCACTCTGGCAAAATTTAGTTTTAACTAGAAAACCAGGCAATTAGCAAGTTGGTTGATAATTTGTTTTTCAACGGAGCCAACTGCGACCATGGCATGGATACCGGAGCCGGCAAATTCGCGAGCTAGTTCGACGATCAGAGGCTTGCTGATTTGTTTAATAATATTGGGGAAATTATCATAAAATTCGACTTTTTCGGTCATGAAGTAATCATCGGTGTAGTAGTCGGAAATTTGACTGACGGTTTGGGCGCCCATTTGATAGCGACCGAGAGCGTAGGTCTTCACGGCTTCGATATCGGCATCGGAAATTTCGCCATTGAGAGCCTTAATCATTTCGAGCTGAATTAATGTAAAGAGTTCTTCAGAGGTTTCGAGGTTAACTTCGCCATCAAAATCCCAGGAAGAATAATGATTGGTACTATTAATTCCACTGCCCATACCATAGACTAGACCACGACGACGGGCTTGGCCGAAAATACGACTGCTCATAGTGCCATTTAGTAGGTGGTTGAGAGCGCCCATGGCCTGAGTTTCTTCGGTGGAGAGGCGTCTCGGAGTAATCATGGAAAAACCAAAGGTAATATTACTGGCGTCTTTTCGCTTAATTAGGACGGCGTTAGAAGAATGTAAATCGTCTACGGGAATTTCGAAGCGTTCACCGGGATTTAATTCCCAACTCTCGAGGTTACGGATAATTTCTTTTTTGCGATGCTTGGTTTGGCCGGCAATAATAAAACGCATATTGTTCGCGGTGTGAGTGCGGCGGTAATGCTCATTAATGTCATCAAGGGTGATGTTGTTAATGGTGGAAAGACGTTCGCGTAAATTCAGAACGTTTTCGCCAATGGCTTTTTGGAGACGTGGCCAAAGTAAGCGGCCATAATCGTTCATGTAGCCGGTGAGTTCGGCGCGAACGTTGCCTTTTTCACTTTTTAATTCGGCATCGTTGAATTTGGGCGAAGTAATAGCAATGCGTTTGAGATCTAAAATACGATCCCATTCAAAATCCGCGCATTCGGTTTCATAGCAAACGGAATAATCGGAAGTCCAGGCGTTATGGTAGGCGCCGTTCTTGGTGAATTCTGCTTCGTAGGTAGATTCATCAGGGTATTTAGCATTAGCGCCGAAACTAAGATGTTCGACAATGTGGGCAATTTCGTAGAGTTCTGGGCTTTTAGCGAAGCGCATACCGCCACGAAATTGGACTTTCATGTTCATGACGGAAGCGCCAGGTACGTCAATCAAAAGACCTTTGGCACCATTCTTTAGTTCGATTTCTTCAATAGAATGTTTCATGTTTAATGGCGGCCGTGCTTTTTGTTTTGGCGTTTAGCTTTTTTCTGTTTTTTGGCCTTATTACGTTTTTCACTGAGGCTAGCGGATTTGGTTGGTTTTTTAGCAAATTCGTTATCAAGATTCTTCTCACCAGCTTCAATAGTGTTAACGCCGCGATTGGTGGCAGATTCGGCCATCTTAGTAAGTTCGGTGTCGTATTCTTCCCCGTCAATCGTGTCAGTAGTGGCTGCTTCTTGTGGAGTAATTGAGAGGAGAATCTTCAAAACTTCTTCACGGAGATTCTTTTGGAGGCCTTCGAAGAGTTTTTGAGATTCGGTGCGGTATTCAACTAGCGGGTCACGCTGACCGATTGAGCGCCAGTGGATACCTTCACGGAGGTACTGCATGTTTTCAAGGTGCTGCATCCAGAGAGCGTCGAGGACTTTGAGATAGACTTCACGTTCAATTTTACGCATCACGTCGGCACCGAATTCGAGCTCTTTGGTAGCGTAAGCTTCTTTGACGGCAAGAGTGGCAAGTTTAGTGCGCTCTTCTGCTTTGCGTTTGAAGCCAATTTCGATAATTAAGTCACGATCAAGATCGAAAACAGACTGGAATTCTTTGATGAAATTACGGTTAACACGGATGCTTTCGGCGGTTAGATCAGCGACAGCTTCCTTGATGAGGCGATTAATTTCGTCAGAGATATTTGCCCCTTCGAGAATCTTGCGGCGCATGAGATAAACAATACGACGATGGCGATTGATGACGTTATCATACTGCACCACGTTCTTGCGGGAATCGAAATTGAAACCTTCAATACGTTTCTGAGCCGCTTCGAGCATCTTGGTGACACTGCGATTTTGAATTGGAGTGTCTTCATCGATGCCAATACGGTTAAGTAAGGCGCCAATTTGATTGCCCTGGAAAATACGCATAAGGTCATCCTCGCAAGAAACGAAGAACTGGGTGATGCCTGGGTCGCCTTGACGACCACCACGACCACGAAGCTGATTATCGACGCGACGACTATCGTGACGTTCGGAACCGATTACTACCAGACCGCCAAGTTCTTTGACTTCGTCAGTGAGCTTGATATCGGTACCACGACCAGCCATGTTGGTGGCGAGAGTGATAGCGCCTTTTTGGCCAGCTTTTTCCACAATGGCGGCTTCACGTTCATTGTTTTTAGCGTTAAGTAGTTCGTAAGAGAGACCGGCTTCGTCGAGATATTTAGCGATTAATTCGTTCTTCACGATGCTGGCGGAACCAATCAAAACTGGTTGACCTTTTTCGTGGAATTTCCTTACTTCTTCGACGATCGCGCGGAGTTTACCAGCTTCGGTACGGAAGATTAGATCATCTTTATCGATACGAATAATTGGACGGTTAGGTGGAATTTGAATTACGTCGAGGGCGTAGATTTGCTGGAATTCTTCAGCTTCGGTGAAAGCGGTACCAGTCATACCGGAGAGCTTATTATAAAGACGGAAGAAATTCTGGAAAGAAATGGTGGCTAGAGTCATAGATTCTTCTTTGACCACGACGCTTTCCTTAGCTTCAATAGCTTGATGGAGACCTTCGCTGTAGCGACGACCCTGCATGAGACGGCCAGTGTTTTCATCGACAATAATAACTTCGCCGGAATTAGTGACGACATAGTCGCGGTCGCGCTGGAAAACTACTTGAGCGCGTAAAGCTTGATCCATGTGATAGACTAAGCGGGTATTATCGGCAGAATAAAGATTGTCGATACCGAGCATACGTTGGACTTTTTCGATACCAGCATCGGTGAGTGAGACGGAGCGGTGTTTTTCGTCGAGTACGTAGTCATCTGGTCCGAGATGAGAGGCGATTTTAGCGAATTGATAATAAGAATCTGGATTATCGCCAGCTGGAGCAGAAATAATCAATGGAGTTCTGGCTTCATCAATAAGAATTGAGTCGACCTCATCGACGATGGCGAAATTAAGTTCGCGTTGGCGAAGAAAATCAACTTCGTTGACCATGTTATCACGGAGGTAGTCGAAGCCGAATTCATTATTCGTACCGTAAGTCACATCAGCTTGATAAGCTTGTTTTCTAGTGCAAGGTTTCAAGTGCTGCATGCGCTCATCAGTGTGCTCTTCGTTGACATATTCTGGGTCATAGAGGAAGCTGGCGTCAGCAATAATCACACCTACACTCATACCGAGGAAGTGATAAACTGGAGCATTCCAACCGGCGTCACGTTGGGCAAGATAATCGTTCACGGTGACGACGTGGACGCCACGGCCAGTTAAGGCGTTCAAGAAGGATGGCAAGAGTGCCACCAAGGTTTTACCTTCACCAGTTTTCATTTCAGCTACATTACCTTCGTGGAGGACGATACCACCGATCATCTGGACATCGTAGTGGCGCATGCCAAGGACGCGCTTAGTGGCTTCACGCACTAAAGCAAAGGCGTCTGGTAAAATTTCGCTTAAAATTTTGGTTTCGTTGCGTTCAAGTTTTTCCGATTTAACAGAGTTAGATTGCTTCTTAGTACCGTCAGTAGATTCAGCCTTTGTCTCAGATTTTTTGGCTGAAGCTTTTAGTTTGGCACGAGCAATATTGGCCTCGGCCTTCTTGTTAAGAGTGTCAAGACGTTCTTTTAGGACGTTGGTTTGAGTTTTAAGTTCGTCGTCAGACATGGCTTCGTATTTTGGTTCGAGGCCGTTAATCACCTTAACGATTTTGCGCATGCGAGCGAGATTGCGCTTGGCTGGGTCACCAAAAATACCCTGTAAAATACGGGTCGTGGTAGTTTTATCAGCTAATTTATCGGTTGGCTTGCGTTCTTTTTTAACTTTTGGAGCCTTAATTTTGGCTTCCTGAATTTTTTCAATTTTTTTCTGAGACATAAACAGTCGAAACCTCCAAATCGGAATAATATTATAGGGATATTTTATCATAAAAAATACATGTTTTTAAGAGAACATGTATTTTTAATTAAGTTTTAGTCCGGGATTTTCAGCCTAAAATTAGGAATTAGATTTTTTGCCAAAAATGCGGGAGAAGACGCCACGACGAAGGTGTGGAGTACTCTCAATTTTGTAGCGACGAATTTGGCCCATTAATTTAGCTTCGATGATGTCGATACCGGCGAAAATATTAGAGCACTCATCTTTAGCGGCGATAACTTTACCACCTGGAATTTCCATGGCGGCGGAAATTTCGTATTTATTACCGTGAGAGCGACCTACTTCGGTGACGACAATTTTAGCAACGATGTCTTTTTTGCTACCGTGTGGCAAATATTTATCGAGTTTACCAATGCGTTTGACAGCGTATTTGTGAAAACTATCTTCGATTTTGTAGTTGCTACCACTAATTTCAATTTTTTCGATCATAATTTCTCCTTATGGCTATTATAACATGTCGGTGCCGAGGTACGGTTGCAAGACTTCAGGGACGCGAAGCTTACCACCCTCTTCGGCGAAGTTCTCAAGTACGGCAACCATGGTGCGAGCAAGAGAGATGGCGGTGCCATTCAAGGTATGAAGCACTTCGACGGTGCCGTCTTTGCGGCGGACGCGGATATTGAGGCCGCGAGCTTGGAAGTCGGTACAGTTGGAACAGCTGGTAATTTCACGGTATTTTTGATCAACTGGGGACCAGTATTCGATGTCGTATTTCTTGGCGGCTGGAGCACCGAGATCGCCGGCAGCGATGTTGATAACATGGTATGGGATGCCAATTTCTTGCCAGATTTCTTCTTCAATGCCACGAAGTTTTTCGTGAATTTCCTTACTTTGTTCTGGAGTACAGAAGGCATACATTTCGAGCTTGTTAAATTGATGAACGCGGAAGAGGCCACGGGTGTGCTTGCCGTAGGCGCCAGCTTCCTTACGGAAACAAGCGGAGAGACCGGCATAGAAGAGTGGGAGCTTATCTTCGTCAATAATTTCATCCATGTGGTAACCAGTGATAGACATCTCGGCAGTCGCGATGAGAGCGAGGTCTTCCCCTTCGATGTAATATTCATCGCTCTGCTCAGAGCTACGTGGGGCAAAGCCAGTACCTTCGAGAACGCGAGAATTGACTAAATCAGGTACATCCATGAGAGTAAAGCCGTGTTCAACGATTTTCTTAATGCCGAATTGAATCAGGGCATTTTCGAGCAGGGCTAGACCACCTTTGACATAATAGAATTTTGCACCAGCAACCTTGGCGCCACGTTCGAAATCCACCCAATCACGAGAGATGGCGTAGTCGAGGTGATCGACGCCGGTAGTTTTGCATTCACCCCATCTTTTGACTTCCACGTTGGCCGATTCGTCACCAAGTGGCACATCGTCAAAAATCACGTTAGGGACGGTCTTAAGCTTGGTATTTAGTTCTTTTTCAAAATTAGAAAGATCGGCTTCGAGGGCGCTAAGTTTTTCTTTGATTTCCTTACCTTTGGCGATTAGCTCGTCGCTAGGTTTGCCATTTTTCATTTTGGTGGTATTGTCATTGCGTTCTTTACGAAGGGCTTCAACTTGCTGAAGGAGAACTTTTCTTTGGTCATCCAGAGCGAGAATTTCATCAAGATTAACGTTCTTGTATATTTTTTCTTTGATGGAATGTTCGACGAGCTCTTTGTTGTTGCGGATGAAATTAATGTCCAACATTTTTACCTCTTTTCTTTAATAATTTTAGTTAACGATTTTGAGTTCTGAATTATGCGTAAGTGGAAGATTCGGAGGAATCTTCGGAGATGGCTGAATCTTTGGAAATAGCGGAATCTTCGGAGGTCTTTGATTCTTCGCATTCGGATGATTCTTCAGAAGTATTTTCAGAATTAGCGCGGCGCTTGATGATTGGGAATGGGACGGCCTCGCGGCCGGAGACGCCTTCAAGTAACCAGAAATTACGCTCGGAGTTACCCCAACCACAGGCTGGTGGCATACCGTACTCGAGCATTTCGACAAAATCTTGATCAAGCATTTGAGCTTCACTGTCGCCACCATCACGCATAGCTTGTTGTTCTTCGAAGCGTGCGAGTTGGTCGAGTGGGTCGTTTAACTCAGAGTAGCCGTTACCCATTTCGGTACCAGCAATAATAGGGTGAAAACGTTCGGTGACTAGAGGATTTTCAGGGGAAATTTTGGCGAGTGGGGAGAGTGAAAGAGGCTCTTCAATTAACCAGAATGGTCCACCAGATTTTTTGCGAATCAACTTCCAAAGGTTATCAATAAGGCGGGAATCAGCCTGCGCCGCAGTCACCTCGACGCCGTGAGACTTGAGGATTGCAGTGATTTTGGCGCGATCTGGATTGAAAACGTCGATATCAAATTCTTCACGAATCAGGTCGGCGTATTTGATGCGTGGCCATTTATTCGAAAGGTCAATATCGAAGCCATTGACTTGGAATTTGAGGGTGCCCCAAGTTTTTTCGGCGACATATTTAATCATTTCTTCATAAAAATCCATACCATCTTGATAATCTTCATAAGCGGCATAAGATTCAAAGGCAATATGCTCTGGTAGATGTTCGTCGTCGACGCCTTCATTGCGGAAACGAGGCCCAATATCGTAAACTTTTTCAAAACCAGCACCGAGCAGACGCTTTAACGGTAATTCTTGAGAAATACGAAGGTAAAAATCTTCACCTAGGGCATCCATATGAGTGACAAAAGGCGTAGCATCGGCGCCACCGGTAGTATGTTCGAGAACTGGAGTGTTCACTTCGATAAAACCGTGCATATTCATGAAATCACGGGTAGCTTGCCAGAATTTACTGCGACGAACCATGCGCTCACGAACCTCGGGGTTAACATTCATGTCGACATAACGACGACGATAGCGTTCCTCTTTATTGGTAAAACCATCGCGACCCGGCATCGGACGAAGGGTTTTGGTGAGAAGCTTGACGTAATTTGTGAAGAGTGAAATTTCACCGGTTTGAGACTTACCGACGAGACCTTCGGCTTCGATAAAGTCACCAGTATCGAGCAGTTTGAGCTGTTTGGTGCCAATAAAACCTTCTGGAGTTTCGTCTTGTTTCATGAAAAGTTGAAGTTCACCAAAATAATCACGAATTTTAACGAAGGCAAGCTTGCCAAAGCTGCGAATGGCAACAATGCGACCAGTAATAACGACCTGCTTGCCATCAAGTTTTGCAAAATTATCCAAAATTTCAGAAATCTTGGTGTTGCGATCAGAGTGGGATGGATATGGATTAATCCCCATCTCCTTCAAAGTGGTAAGTTTTTTAAGTCGTTCGTTGCGGTAGTCGTTTAATGTAGCCATAATTTTTCTTGTTAATTAGATTTTCATGATTTCGGCTTCTTTAGCCTTGAAGAGTTCGTCGATTTTAGCACTGAAATCTTTGGTAAGATCGTCAATTTCTTTTTCGCTACGTTTCTTAATATCTTCGGAAAGATCTTCGATAGACTTGAGTTCTTTTCTAGCGTCGTCGCGGATTTTACGGAGCGCGACCTTAGCTTCTTCGATCTTTTGGGAGGTGGTTTTGACAATTTCCTTACGACGTTCTTCGGTGAGTGGTGGCACTGGGACGCGAATTACGCGACCGTCATCGGCTGGATTGAGATTGAGGGTTTGATCGGCACGAATTGCATTAGAGATACCGGCAATGGTAGATGGGTCAAATGGGGTGATCAATAGCATAGTGGCATCAGCAATGGTGACATTAGCTACTTGATTAAGTGGCATGTACTGACCGTAGGCTTCGACCTTGATGCTGGAGAGCATGTCTGGGTGGGCGCGACCGGTGCGAACTTTCTTAAGTTCCTGTTGGAAGCGGTCGATGACGGCTTGAAATGCAATTTTATATTCGGTGTTATCAAACATAATTTTTCCTTATATACTTAGCTATATTTTATCACATCAGAGAGAAAAATACCCCTGATTCGGGGCATTTAACTTTTAGAGTGAATTCTTGAATTCTTCAAGGCCGATAAGCTTGGTTTCGCCAGTCTTACGGTCGGTGATTTCGACTTGGTTATTTTTCAAGGTCTTTTCCGAAATTATGACGCGGTAAGGGATACCGAGAAGTTCAGAATCCGTAAGTTTTTCACCGATGCGCATATCGCGATCATCAAGCAAGATTTCTTTACGGTGAGCATCGTGAAGTTCGGTGGTGAGTTTAGCGGCTTCATCGCCAAGACCGATCAAGTAGTACTTGAAAGGTGCGATGTTTTCTGGCCAGACCAGACCTTTTTTATCAGCAAATTTTTCAGCAATTACGCCCATAACGCGAGAAACACCGATACCATAGCTACCCATGAAGACGGTCTTCTTTTCGCCATCCCTATCGTCGTATTTGAGGCCGATTGGATCAGAGAATTTGTAGCTGAGAGTAAAGATATTACCAACTTCGGCGGCGGCGGTAGAATGAAGGTCTTCCTTTTTAACGCCGAGGTCGTTTAAGACTTCATCAACTACAACTTCTTCGTTCAAGACGATGGATTTATCATCATTAAAGTAGATGATATCTTCGCCGACTGGGGTAATGGTCTGGAATTCGTGACTATACTTAGAGAAAGCACCACCAGAAGCGTAAGTTTCGTAGGTACAATCGCCAAGACCGAGACGGGCATAAATGCGTTTATAGGCCTCTTCGACTTCGTGATAGAACTTCTCGTGAGACTCTTTGTCGGTCGAGAAGCTATAGAGGTCTTTCATAAGGAATTCGCGAGTACGTAAAATACCAGATTTGGCACGAAGCTCGTTTCGGAACTTGGTCTGGAATTGGTAGACGTAGACTGGGAGATCCTTGTAAGAAGAAATGTATTTGGTCATTAAATTGGTGAGTGGTTCTTCGTGAGTAGGAGCGAGACCCAATTCGCCGCCGGCATTAAGTTTGGTTTTGAACCAAACATCGATGATATCATCACGCCAGCGATCAGTTTTGACCCAGGATTCGGGGTTCTGAAGCGCAGTCATTTGCATCTCCTGACAACCGATCGCATCGAGTTCGTCACGGATGATGTCTTGAATTTTGTTTAATGTGATCAATCCGAGTGGTAAGAAATCATAAACACCGGCCATTTCCTTGTAAATATAGCCAGCGCGGATGAGAAGTTCAGCGTTACGGCTGGTTTCTTCTTTTCCTACTTCACGGAAGGTCTTGATAAATGATTGACTTAACTTCATCCTTCACCTTTCCTGTTATAAATAATAATGTTCTAATTGTATCACAAAAAATAGAAATAACAGAGATAAGTTGACATTTTTTGGGGCTTCGTGTATTTTTTAATGAAGAATTATATTAAAAGAAAGATTGTATTTTTTATTCCTATGAAAAAAACAGTAAGTTTAACTCAAGATGGTAAGCAAAATCTTGAGAATGAGTTGAAAAGTCTGATTAAAATGCGTCCAGCGGTTGCAGACCGTTTGGCTACCGCCCGTTCTTTTGGTGATCTAAAAGAAAATCAGGAGTATTCGGATGCGCGTGCTGAGCAACGTCAGGTTGAGGGTCGTATTTTGGAGATTCAAGATATCTTGAAAAATGCCGAGATCATCAAGGTGGCGAAGAGTGGTAAAATCGCGGTAGGTTCGACGGTAAAAATCAAGATGCTTGGTAAAGAATATACTTATTCAATCGTGGGTGCCGTAGAAGCTGATCCATTAAATGGTCGTATTTCAGATATTTCACCAATTGGTAAAGCTTTAATTGGTAAAAAAGAGGGTGACGAATATACCCTACCAAATGGCAACAAGGGTGAAATTCTCGAAGTTGCTTAAAGTTGGATAGACTAAAAAATGAGGCCGGGCGGCCTCTTTTTTATCATATTTACTTAATCTAGGCTAGTGCTAGACAATAAATAACATGTAAAAGGCAATGGCGTTTTTGAGGATATGTAAAATAATTCCGGCATAAATCGTACCCGTAGTTTCGCGCATTAGACAGGCGACTACGCTGAGCGCGAAGACGTCCACTCCGACATTCCATTGTCCGTGGAGAAAGCCGAAGAGAATAGAAACGATTAAGATTGAGGTGACCAACGAATGTTTTTTACGAAGTTTGCCGTAGATAAGCCCGCGATAGATAACCTCTTCAAGAATCGGTCCGACTACTACTAGGGCGAGAGCCGCTAGAATTTTACCAGATGGTGAAATCAAGGTGGAGTAAAGCAAAGGTTGGGTTTCGGTGAGATTAAACCATGGAAAAATAGAAAAAAGTGCGGTAAGAATGGCAGAAAAAGCGAGATAGCCGAAGAAGCCGGCGAGCGCGAGCCCAATATCGGAGAAGGTGACTAAATTATTTAAGCCAAGCTCATTACGGGTGACGGGAGTCTTAAGGGGTTTTATGTGCTTAAAAGTGAAGAGGAGAAAAATAAAACTTAAAACATAAACCAAGACGGAGAAGATGGTGGCGATGAGCGGGGTTTTCAGGGTCTCGGAGCCAAGAATGATTAGCATCGGTATACCTACGATAAATTGCGCGGCATAGAAAGTGACAATAGCTAAGATTGGAAGATAAAGGAGATCTGAACCGGATTTTAGCGATTTGACAATTTTACTTGAAAATGAAGATTTTGATGTCATATTAATGGAAGATACGGATTAGATCTAAAATCGTGACGAGAATAAACATGGCAAAGAGAAAGAGGAAGGTGGTGGCGATAATTTTCCCTTCCGCCTCGGTCGAGAGTTTCTTCTTGAGTAATTTAGAGATGGTAATCATAGTCCAGCGGCCGCCATCGAGGGCTGGGATTGGTAGAACATTCATGCAGGCGAGGGAGATGGAAATGATGGCGGTGAGGAAAAGTAGTTCGGTGAGGCCAGCGCTAACGAAACTTGGGAAAATTACACCAATGATACCGACAGGTCCAGAGACAGATTCGCCGGCTTTGGCGAGTTCTTGCTTGCCAGATTCTTTGGCTTCTTGATCACCAGTGATTTGTTTGGCGACTCCAGAGAAGAGGTTTTTCACCATATCATAGAGACCACGGAAAGTTTCGCCAGTGATTTGGGCGGTGGTGCCAAGACCGATGAGTGGGGCATCGATTACGGAATAATGCGCGAGGAATTGTCCATCCATGCGCATAGAAATGCCGAGAGCTGGCGAATTATCTCCTGAATTTAGGGTGACTTCGTGTTCGCTAGTGTCCTTGGTGGCTGGATCGAAGGTGCGATAAATTACAGTTTGTCCGAGATGAGATTTGTTAAAATCTTGAACATCAAGGGTAGAGGTTAGTACTTTCCAGTTATCTTCATTCTTGGCTTTGGCGTCATGGATTACGGTATTAGCCTTCAGAGTGCTACGACTAGCTGGAGAATTTTCAAGAATTTTATCAATATAGATTTTTGGCATAGTAAAATGCGCTTTTTCATTGATATTGAACTGATTATTCATGAATTGTGGCATGCCAGTAATGGCGAGAATGGTAAAAATTAGAATACCATAAAGCCAGTTCATGGTAACACCGCCGAAAAGAATGGCAGTTTTTTGAAGATAATTCGTGGCGCCAAAAGTATGGGGCTTGGTTTCAGCATCTGATTCCCCATCCATGGTACAAAAGCCACCGAGTGGGAGGAGGTTAATGCTGAAAATTAAATAATCTTGTTTATAGAGTGGGTCATTTTTATATTCGGTGCTTGGGATGAAAAACCAGACGAACTTATCTTTTTTGGTTTTATCCTTACCCATGGCGAGCAATTTTTGGAGACGTTTTTGATTAACCTTGGCTTTAGATTCTGATTTAAGACTGTCATAGAATCTTTGGACTTCTTTGGCTGGAAGATGCAGCCAGGCGAGCTTGCGTGGGGGGAGACCGATACCGAATTCATTGACTTTGACACCAGATTTTTTAGCCATAATGAAGTGGCCAAATTCATGAATGACGACGATTAATGTGAGGGTGATAAGGCCGATAAAAGCACCAAATAAAATATTCATATATCTATTTTAGCACAAGAAAAATAGAATAGGTTTTTCGCCTATTCTATTTTTAGGTTTGAATAAATTATTTATTCAGTGACGCCAAGTTCGATGCGTTTGAATTGCTTGACGGTGATGTTTTCACCAGTTTTTGCAATCATCTCCTTGATGAATTCTGCGACAGTCTTAGAATCATCGAGAATGTAAGGTTGGAGCATCAAAACTTTGTCGGAGAAAGCTTTCTTAACTTGGCCAGAAAGGATTTGTTCCTTCATATTTTCTGGACCCTTGAAGTTAGCTTCGAATTCTTCCATTTTAGCCTTCATAGTTTCGGCTGGAATGTCTTCTTCGGAAACGTAAAGTGGAGCCATGGAAGCAACTTGCATAGCAAGTTTGTGAGCAAGGTCTTTAAATTCATCGGTGTTAGCGACGAAAGAAGTTTCACAGTTAACTTCGATGATAGCACCGAGGCGGCCGTCGTGGATGTAAGCGTTGACGATACCTTCGCGGGTTTCACGGTCACCACGCTTTTCAGCCTTGGTAAGACCCTTTTCGCGCATAGCTTTGAGGGCTTTGTCGAAATCGCCATCGGATTCGACAAGAGCTTTTTTAGCGTCGGTAAGACCTACACCGGATAATTCTTTGAGTTTTTTGATGTTTTCAATGGTAATTTCTGCCATTTTTATCTCCTTAATAGATGAAAATTAGTTTTTGGCGGATTTGATAGCTTCGACAAAGTAATCAAGAATGAGTTTTTCAGCCTTGGTGGAATCGTCGTTAGCTGGAATGACGATGTCGATATCGGTTGGGTCGACATTAGTGTCGCAAATAGCGATAACTGGAATGTGAAGAGTTTTAGCTTCCTTAATGGCATTCTTGTCTTCGCAAGCATCGGTGACAATGATAGTGGCTGGTTGATCAGTCATATCTTTGATACCACCGTAACGGGTGTTAAGTACAGCAATTTCTTCCTGGAAGCGTTGAACTTCAAGCTTAGAATAGCGAGCTTCGAGTTCACCGGTCTTCATGCGGCGTTCGAGGTCTTTAACCTTCTTGATTTGGCGGTTAACAGTTTCGACGTTGGTGAGAGTACCGCCAACCCAGCGTTCGGTAACGTATGGCATGTCGACAGATTCAGCAGCTTCTTTCACGATGGCTTTGAGTTGTTTTTTGGTACCAACGAAAAGAATTTTCTTGCCGTCTTTGGCAATTTTCTTAGTAAGAGCGAGGGCTTCTTCGAGGCCAGCTACGGTCTTTTCAAGATTAATAATGTGAGTGTCTTGGCGCTTGCTATGGATGTATTGAGCCATTTTTGGGTGCCAACGTGAGGTCTTGTGACCAAAGTGAGCTCCTGCTTCGAGGAGTTCTTTCATGTCGATAGTCTTGGACATGTTTTCCTTTCCCTCCACTTCATCTTGTCTTCAGGAAAACGGATGAAGCTGTTTCATTAAATTAATTACTTTTCTATCTTAACATAAGAGGTGGAATCTGTAAAGCTAATTCCCTATTGAAAAAACCGCGAGTATCTGATAAAATGGTGACTAATTATGAGTAAACAAGAATTGCATCCAAAAGATTATCGCTTTGTGGTTTTTGCTGATGACGCTGCGAACTTTTCTTTCTTGACTAAGTCTACCGCTAAGAGCGAAGAGACTATCAAGTGGACCGATGGAAATGAATATCCACTCGTGAAGGTTCAGATTTCTTCGGCTTCTCACCCATTCTTTACTGGTGAAGAGAAGATTATCGATACCGAAGGTCGCGTTGACCGTTTCAAGGCTCGTGCTATGAAGGCAGAAGCTTTGAAACAGGCTCTCGCCAACAAAGCTGCTAAGCAGATGAAAGAAGCCGAGAAGAAAGCAGAAAAAGCTGAAGCTTAAGTCTAAAATAAGGCCATTTGGCCTTATTTTTTTGTGAAAAGTGAAAAGATATATTATAATAGAGAAGTCATGGATCTTTAGCTCAGTTGGCTAGAGCGTACGATTCACATTCGTAAGGTCACTGGTTCGAGCCCAGTAAGATCCACCAAGATATTTTTGAAATCCCAGGAAGGGATTTTTTGTTGGAAAAGAAAATTCCCCCTATGAATAGGAGATATTACGGCATAACTTTATATTATTGTCAAATAAGCGTAATAGGTTTGAAAGTTTGGGTTTCTCATTGGAATCTCCGGAAAGTTATTATATAATTAATCTAATATGGATGAAAAAATTAAAAGTTTAGAGTCAGAATTAACTCAACTTAATCAATTCTTGAAAAATCCGAAGGCCTACCTCGAAAATGATTTTGCTGCAAAATCGAAGAGGAAGGCAGAGGTCGAATCGATTTTGGATTTGAAAAATGAAATTACTCGTGCCGAGCAACAGATTAAGGATGACGAAGCAATTGTTTCGGATTCTGAACTGGGTGAAATGGCAAAACTGGAAATTCAGGAATTAACGGAAAAAATTGCTGAGCTAACTAGGCAGCTTGAGGATAAATTAATTCCGCGAGATCCGGATGACGATAAGCCAGTGATTATGGAAATTCGAGCTGGAGCAGGCGGTGATGAGGCCTCGTTGTTTGCGGCTGAGCTTTACCGTATGTATTTGCGCTATGCGGAAAAACATGGTTTTAAGGTAGAACTAATGAATGAAAGTCTTAATGAAACTGGCGGCGTAAAAGAAGTAGTCTTCAAAATGGATGGCGATACTCCTTTTGGTACGATGAAGTTTGAGGGTGGCGTACACCGTGTGCAGCGTGTACCAGTGACGGAGTCGCAGGGACGTATTCACACTTCTACGGTGACAGTGGTGGCTTTACCAGAGGTAGAAGAGTCGGAAATTGTAATTGACGAAAAAGATTTACGTATCGATATTTATCACTCTGGTGGTCACGGTGGCCAGTCGGTGAACACGACTAACTCGGCTATTCGTATTACGCATATGCCTTCGGGTATTGTGGTGGCGATGCAGGACGAACGGTCTCTCCGTCAAAATAAGGAGCGTGCCATGATGGTGCTGCGCACGCGCTTAAATGATATTCAACGAGCAGAAGCGGCGAAAAATGCTTCGGCAGCACGTAAAAATTTGATTGGTACAGGTGATCGCTCAGAGAAGATTCGTACCTATAATTTCCCACAGGATCGTGTGACTGATCACCGTATTCATTACTCGAGATCGAACGTAAATGCAGTGATGGATGGCGACATTGATGATATTATTTCGGAGCTGAAGAAATGTGAGCTCGATGTAATTCGTACGGAAAACGGTATTGCGGAATAATTTTCAAAGGAGAAAATGGCAACCACGGTAAAAAATTGGCTGGATGTTTCGAAGCAGATTATCAATCCGACAGAGGCGGAGATTATTTTGGCGATCTCGATGGATGTGCAAGACCGGAGCTTTTTCGTGACGCATGGAGCAGATAAGATTTCTGATGAGACACGGAAGAAAGCAGACCAGATGGTGGCATTACGGGCTAATAAAGTGCCATTGGCTTATATTTTGGGTGTGAAGTGGTTTATGGGGCGACCATTTTTGGTAAATCAAAATGTTTTAATTCCCCGTCCAGAAACGGAACTGGCGGCGGAGTTGGCGGGAAAACTTTATTATCGTATTATTGATGGGAAATTTAATAGCGGAGAGCAGGTAATTTCAAAAAAGCCGGTGACAATTGTCGATGTGGGGACGGGGTCGGGCTGCATTGGGCTTTCGGTGGCTTTGGATTGTGCGAATAGTCAGGTGATTGGTCTTGATATTTCGAAAGATGCCCTGACTGTAGCGCGAATTAACCGGGGTAAACTTGGGGTGAAGAATATTAAATTTTACAAATCAGACCTTCTTTCGACGATTTTGCGCTTGAAGATTCGCCCAGAGATTATTGTGGCAAATTTACCATACGTGGATGAATCTTGGGAGTGGCAATCGCCAGAATTGCAATACGAGCCGAAGTTGGCACTTTATGCGGATAAGGATGGTTTGGCACAGATTTATCGCCTACTCGATCAAATTAAACGAAATTATTTTACTGCGAAAAACCTGGAAGAACTTTCGGAGGCGGAAATCCAGGCGGAATTGGAAACTAATTATGTGATTATTGAATCAGATATGAGTCAGCAGCAGAAAATTACCGATTATGCGGAGAAGTTGGGTTTTGAGTTAGGCTTAAAGAAAGATTTAATTTTAGGATTTTCTTACCCAGTAGATAAAATAAGACAATAATTGATAGATTCTTAGTTAAAACAAGTAAAGTATCTATGACAGATAAAGAATAACCCTGGAATGAAAAAATAATCCTTGGATAAAAAAATAACCCCGGAGGGTTATTTTTTTGATTTTATTCTTCGTCGTCGTCAGACTTTTTGTTGGTGGTAACTTTGGCACTATCGGCATCATAAGCTTCAAGTTTAACATCGAGCTCGATGTATTTTTTGTCACGATAAACTTCGAGTTTGACCGTGTCGCCGACGGCGTATTCACCGATTAAGCTACCAAGAGATCCGGCAGTGCCGATTTTGGTGCCATTAACAGCAGTAATAATGTCGCCATCTTTGATACCAGCCTTATCGCCAGCGCTACCCTTGATGATGGCGGAGGCATTATTTGAACCTTTGACGTAGGCACCAGCTGTGACATCAAGTTTCTTCTCTTTGGCAATAAGCGGGGTGATGGTTTGATAGCGGACACCGAGGACGGCGCGTTCGAATTTGCCGTCTTTGAGAACACCAGCCATAATTCCCTTGACGCTATTAATAGGGATAGCAAAGCCAACGTTATTGCCTTGGCTGGCATAGGCGGTATTGATCCCAATTACTTCACCGGCGGCATTGACGAGTGGTCCACCGGAGTTACCGCCATTAATTGCGGCATCGGTTTGGATCATATCGGAAAGGGTTTCATAGGTGGTGCGAGAAGAATCAGAGGCGGTGAGACTACGACCTTTACCAGAGATGATGCCGGAGGTCACGGAGTTTTGGTAGGTGCCAAGCGCGTTGCCGATAGCTACAACTTGCTGGCCGATATTAGTAGTTTTACTGTCACCAATTTTGATTGGAGTGAGATCTTTGACGTCTTTGATTTTAATAATGGCAAAATCATTGATTGGGTCGGTACCGATCAATTCGACATCTTCATAAGTCGAACCATCGTCGAGGATAACGCCAATTTTGGTAGCATTAGCAACGACGTGCTTGTTGGTGGCGATATAACCATCGCTACTGATGATAAAACCGGTACCAGCAGCCTGAGAGACTTGACCGGTAAAGAAAGAACCGGTAGTGCTAGTATTGGTGATGATGGAAACGACACTCTTCGAGACGGAATTGGCAATTTCAGAAATTGAGCCTTCAGCAAAGGTAGCGGCGTTATTGCTGGCCGAATTACTACTATGGAAAATTGAAGTAGTAGGACGGTTGTAAGCACAATAAAGCGCGGTGCCTGATAAAGCGACAGCTACGAGACTAGCGAAGGTGGTAAAACGATTTTTGCCAGTTTTAACCTTTGGTTTTTTCTCGGTTTTTGGGGTGGATTTTTCTTCAGATTCAGATTCGGTATCTTCAGCAGAATTAGCTTCGTTAGCTTCTTCTGCTTCGTCTTTAGATTCAGCTTCTAATTCATCTTTAGATTCGGTTTCAGATTCAGATTTATCTTCAGCTTCAGATTCATCTTCGGCCTCGGAATCTGTTTCGGCTTCAACTTCAACTTCGTTTTTGGATCGTTCTGAAGTTTCGGATTGCTCTGAGTCGTCGGTAGCTTCTGACTCTTCGACTGAGCTCACGGATGAATCGGTAGATTCGAGATCTTCTGATTCGGAGATGTTTTTTACTTCTTCTAAATCGGTTGAGTCTTTTGGCTCAAATTTATTTTTATCTTCGTTCATTTTTTACCTCCTTAAACGTAAGATTAGACATTAAATAGCGGTTTACTAAACCACAGCACGATTATCAGGATAACGGAAATAGCAAAAATAGTAGGTATGAGAATATCTTTCTTTTCAATTTTCTGGTCATTTTGACTGGCGTTTTGGTAAAGTAGGCCAGCTAGGAACGCTAAGATCGTCAGAATAATGGAGATTTGTGGAATGATCAGGCCGAAGGCTTTGAAAGAATAGACGATGAGCCAGAATTCAGCTAACCAAGAAATCTCGGCAAAAATTAGGCCAGAAATTAGGGTAATTAGGCCGTATTCGGTGTCTTCACTTTGTACCAAGACGTGACGCGCTACAGCAAAGCCAAGAATAAAGTTTAATAGGACGGTGAGACCGGAGCTACTACTAGCCACCATTAGGGTAATCGCGGTGCTGCCGAAAAACACTGCGAGGAGAGCCTGGAGTTTGGTGGCAAAATTAGAAGACATTGGCTTGAGAATGATGAGCCAGAGTGAATAGAGGGCTGTTAGTACGTAATGTAATGGGCTTAAAATATTTCCGGCACAGTAGGCGAGAAAGACGAAGGAAAAACCCATGATGAGGTCGACTAGGTTGGATTTAATATTAATAAATAAATAACGTGGACGTACGGCAAACATACGCCACTTGGAAAGAAGGACCAAGGCGCAACCAGGGAGAAAACTTGCGGTAGCGAGGTTTAAGAAAATAGTGGCAATGGCAAGTATTAAATTCAGTAAGACATGAAGAATGGTACTGAGAATATTGCGCCCACGTCGGATAATTACATAATCTGCCATATAAAATATTATACCTTATTATTAAAATAAACGAATGTGATCGAAGGGATAAAGTCGCATGAGAACTGGTCCGATGATGCGACAATATGGAATAGTGCCAAGGCCATAACGAGAATCGTAGGAATGAGTGCCTTCACGATTGTCTCCGACTACGAAAATTTCACCATCTGGGACTGTCGTATCGACTTCACCGGAGGTGTTTTGCTTTGGTCCATCGGTAGCAGATTTTCTGGTAGCAGCATCGGGATCGAAGCCGTTGGGGTTTTGGTCGTTATAGACGGTAATTTTACCGTCTTTTACTACCACGCGTTCGCCTGGAAAAGCAATAACACGCTTGATGATGTATTGATCTTTAATGGTAGGGTCGACACTGCAGGTAAGTTTACCACTGGATTCACCATTGAGAAAAACAATGATTTGGCCACGTTCCGGGACGTATTCCTTGCCGGATAGATGACTCATACTGACGGCTAGACGATTAACGATTAAACGGTCATTTTCGCTCAAGGTATTATCCATGGAGTGCCCGACGACATTATAGGAGCGAAAAACATAGGCGTTGAGAAACATGGTGCCAAGTACGACACAGATAATAAAAAAGATTAAATTAACAAAATCCTTGACGATTGGATATCTTTTGAAGAATGAAACTTTATTTTCCACTAATCTATTTTATCACGATTATGGTTCTTATTTTTGATAATAATCGTGTAAAAATTGTTTTTTGAATTCGAAAAAGTTTTGATTAAGGATACTTTCACGAATTTGTTCGGTGAGGCGAATAATGAAACGTAAGTTATGGGCGGTAGCAAGATTGTAATATTGACGCTTGAGTTCTGGGTCACCGGATTTCCAAAGTGCACGCAGTTGTCCTCTGGTCCAGCCCGCCTGACAAGTAGTACAGTCGCAATCGGCGTCAAGTAATTCGTTGCTATCCTTGAACTTACGAAGATTGATGTCGCCATATTTGGTGTAGATTTTACCATGTCGAGCTTCACGAGTTGGCGCGACACAGTCGAACGTATCAGCGCCCATTTCGGTACCGATTAAGATATCGTCAGGGTGGGATAATCCTAGTAAGTGGCGAGGTTTATTTTCGGGTAATTCTTCATTGCACCAACGTAAAATTTCACCAAGGTCTTCCTTGAGAAAGGCTCCACCGAGACCATAACCGTCAAAAGGCATTTTACCGAATTTTTTGGCGGTACTGCGCCTTAAATCCTCCCAACATCCACCTTGCAAAACACCATAAAGACTTTGGCGATAACCAAGTGAATCTCGTAACTTAAAATGTTCGTCAAGACTACGTTTGGCCCAACGTTCAGTGCGAGCAAGAGCTTCGACATTATATTCGTAACTGTCGGCTAGTGAGGTGAGCTCATCAAAAGCCATGTGAATATCAGCACCGATGCGACATTGAATTTGCATGGATTCTTCCGGACCAATAAAATCTGGTTGTCCATCGAAAGGATCGCGGAAATTGACACCGTCTTCCGTGACGTGGGCTAAGCGTTCTTGATGAGCGGTATTAACTACTCCACGCTCGCGTTTCATGGAGACGACTTTTCCGAGACCAGAACCGAGAGACATGACTTGAAATCCGCCGGAATCAGTGAGGGTTGGTCCATGCCAATCGGACCAAGTAGCTAAACCGCCGGCTTCGGCAATTTCGTGAGATTTACGACGAAGATGGTAGCCATTACTGAGCATGGCTTGAGCTTTGGTTTGATGGAGTTCTTCTGGTGAAAGAAAACGAATGGCTCCGGTAGTACCAACGGCCATAAAAGCTGGGGTTTTGATATCGCCATGTGGGGTATGAATAGTGCCGGCGCGACCAAGTGCGCCAGGAATGCATTCGTTAATTTCGAAAGAAAAGCCGGAATTTACCATATTCCCCTAATTCTTAGCGGTCTCTTCAACGCTTTTTGCGAGTTCGACCTTGTGAGCTGGAATATACTTGCGGAGATTTTTCACAATCAAAATCTCAACTGGCGATAAGACGATTTCGATGCCAATCCCGATGATATAAGCGAAAATAGCTTGATTTAAGAAGTCCGAGAAGGCCAGGACACCCAAAAATGCGACAGTTTCAAAAACGAGAGTGTCAAAGAAATGTGCGACGAAAGAGGAGGTGAGGGCGCGAACGATGAAGAGTTTTTGACCAGTCTTTTGCTTAATCTTTTCGAAGATGTAGTTGTTGGAAAATTGTGAAAATAGATAGGCAGTGAGTGAGCCAATAATAATACGTGGCGCAAAACCTAAGACATTAGCAATTGATTCTTGCATGCCTTCAGTGCCAGCAAATGGTGGAAGGGCGATGACAATCCAAAAAGTGAGCGCAGCAATGATATTGACGAGGAGGCTGCCAAGAATGATGTGCTTGGCGGTTTTGTGTCCGTAAAATTCAATGATAATATCACCGAGAATGTAGGAAATTGGGAAGCTAATTACGCCCCCGTCGACTGGAATGCCGAAGAGGTCCCAAAGCTTAGTGGCAGCCAAGTTTGAGATTAAAAGGATTCCAGCCGAGATGGCGGTGAAATAAATTAAGAGATTACGTTTTCTGACTTGCTTATCCATCTTAGAAATTAATCGCGACAGTTTCGCCATCTTTAGTTTTGATAGAGCCGTGAACATTGGTGAGTTCGATGGCGGCAGAGGTTTCATCGTAGGCTTTACCGGTAGATTCGTAGGCTTTTTGGTTTAGTTCCTTGTCAGCAACGGTTTTAGCTTCGGCGGTAAAACGCATGAGGCCTAATTCGTTGCTAAAGACGTAAATTTCGACCTTAGGATTTTTTTCGATTTGAGTGTAAACTTGTTTGTTGGATTTAGTGCCAATATAAAGATGGCCGTCGAGAATACCAGCGGCATCGAAAATGCGTAGATGTGGCTGATCGCCATCAGTAGTTGCAATATAAAACATTCCTTCAAGAAATGGTAAAACTTGTTCCATAGTAAATTTTCCTTTTTAAGTGCTTATTAATTATGTGAAATTTTGGATGACTAGTCAAGCAAATCGGAGGGATTTGATTTTTGGAGACTTTGTCGATTTTGAGACTTCGTTTATGATCTTAGCTATTTTTTCATTATCGAGCGTGGCGCGAATTATTTTTCATCATCGAGTGCAGCGCGAATATTGGCGGCTTCTTCGAAAAGAATTTTAATGCAGCCAGCGATTGGGATAGCCACAATGCAGCCAATCAGGCCGAAGGCGTACATACCGATAGTAATCGAGATTAAAATCGCAAGTGGAGGAAGATTAAGTCCCTTACCCTGAATGCGTGGGCCGATAATGTTATTTTCAATCTGCTGATAGATGAGGTAGAAAATAAAGAAAGCGATCGCGGCGCCAGGAGCGTTGATGAAAAGTAGGGTGGTATTCAAGATACAGCCGATGACCGGACCAAACATTGGAATGAGGAAGAAGAGGAAGGAAATGAGGCCGAGAGGTACAGCTAGTGTAACTGGAAGACCGAAGATAAGAGTAATAACAAAAACGCCGAGTATGGTCATGAGACCGTCAAGTAGAGCGATGAAAACTTGAGATGAAACGTAGGCGGCGACGACATTGCTCATGCGACTAGTGACGTGCTGACAGACTTTGGCGGATTTTTTATCTTTTATGGCCATGACGCGCCAAAAATCTTTTAGCATGGTCGGTCCATCGAGCATAAAAAGAATAGTGAGTACAATGGTAAGGATGACACTGGTGATAATATTACTGATAGTACCGATACTGCCGACGGCGATATTGCTAATATTTCCGAGCAATGTACTACTGAAACTTTTGATGCCGGAGGTTAAGCTGTCTTGGAGATTAGAAATACCAAAATAATTGCCAATACCATTAATATCTAAATGATCGATAACTTCGGAAATTTTGGCTGGGGCAGTGGCGAGAAAATTAGAAACTTGCTCGACAATAACCGGGCCAATTACACCCACGATAATGGCAAAAGCCAGAGCAATAGAAAAAACGGCTAGTGCTGAGGAAAGTCCTGGGCGACTTTTGCGTTTATCAATCTTGTCGATTTGCTTGGCGAGTGGATGGAGGGAAATTGCTAGAAAAGCGGAAATTCCGACGATAATTAGACCACCGGCAGCCTTAATGATGAAAATTCCGGCAGCGGCAAAAGCGATTAAGACTAGCCAAAAGCGGACAAATGTTTTTGTATCGATATCAATTGTGCGTGACATATACTCCTTTATTTGATTATAGCATTGGTGATTCGAGATATTGCCAGAAACTGGTTTGATTGGTGTCTAAAATACTAAAATTATGAGATTTTAATTCTTCGCGAATCTGGTCAGCCTTAGCGTAATTCTTGTTCGTTTTTGCTTCGGCGCGCTGACGAATAAGGTTTTGAATTTCGGTGGATGGTAGAATGAGGCTATCGAAGAAACGAAGCCCGAATAATTCATCGACAAAACGCCAATCATCTAGGGTTAATTCGTTTTGGTCAATTTCGGCAAAAACTTCAGCAGAATTAAGATTCTGATTAATGATGGCGGTGAGTTTTTCTTGTAATTCAGTGGTTTGATAATCTGATTTTTGAATTTGCGTAAGTAGTGCAGCTTGATTTTCGGTGTGAGTAGTTTCTTGTAAGGTTTTCGCGAGACGATTTAGCCAATGCAGACGACGATTTTTGGCGGCAGTAAGTCCTTCGAAGGTGAAATTTCGTTCAGATTGATAATGTCCTTGCAAAATCCAGAGCTTGAAGTCAAGTGGCGAGAAGCCGCGATCTCTTAAATCTTGAATGGAGTAGGTGTTGCCAAGGGATTTGCTAATTTTTTGGTTGTCTATGGTGATAAAATTGGCGTGAAGCCAGTAATTGGCCATAGTTTTACCAAAAGCCGCTTCGGATTGAGCAACTTCGTTGGTGTGGTGAATCGGAATATGATCGATGCCGCCAGCATGAATATCGAGGGGTTCGCCTAGTTCATAGTGCGAAATAGTAGAACATTCGAGATGCCAGCCTGGATAACCTTTTTTGCCTTGAAAATCCCACTGCATGGCATGATCTTCACCGGGTTTGATAAATTTCCAGATAGCAAAATCGGAAACGTTGCGTTTTTCGGAATTAAAGTCGACGCGAGCGCCGGCGCGAAGATTATCGAGGTCGAGTCTGGCAAAATCGGCGTAGGTAGCGAATTTACTGGTATCAAAATAAATGCCATCGGAAGTTTCGTAGGTGTATCCACGATCAATTAAAGTATTAATTACTTCAAGATCTTCCTGAATATAATCGGTGGCACGACAGAATTTGGTAGGTGGTAATAAATTTAGAGTATTAAAATCTTTAATGAAAGCCGCTTCATAGAATTTAGCAATTTCCCAAACGGTTTTATTTTCACGCTTGGCGCCTTTTTCAAGTTTATCTTCCCCATCGTCGGCATCAGATGCGAGATGTCCGACATCGGTAATATTAATAATGCGGTGAGGGGTTAGGTGGTTGATCTTGAGAGCGCGGACTAACAAGTCCCAGTAGATATAGCTAGCAAAATTTCCAATGTGGGCAAAATTATAGACGGTAGGGCCACAGGTATAGATTTTGACGTTTGCGGGATTTTGAGGAATGAACTCTTCAATTTGGCGAGTTTTCGTATTGAATAAGTGAAGTTTAGTCATGGTGTTTCTCGATTAATTAGTTTCCTGGGACTTAAAAAGTAAATCATTACAACAGAAAACTAAGTCACGTAATACGTCATCATAGGTAGCGTCGTAGGTGCGGAAGCCAGCGGCAAAAGGGTGACCGCCCCCGCCGAAATAACCAGCCACCTTGTCGGCGATTGGTTTGGAGGTGCGAATTTTTCCGGTGACTTTGCCATCTGGGTAGGTTTTAATGGCGACAGCCACTTCTACGCCTTCAACCATTTTCATTTCCTCGAGAATGAGGGCGTTTGGATTGTATTCATCGGAAAATTCGGTAATATCAGACCAAGGAATGTGGATGGTGGAAAGCTTATCATCGAGACTATATTCGATGCGCTTGATGAGGTCGGCCTTATAATCAAGAATACGGCGCGATTTCTTCATGTATTCTTTGCGATTTTCTTCGAGCTTATTGATGTCAGCGCCAAGTTCGGTAAGGTGGGCAGCGACGCGGAAAGTATCAGCGGTGACGCCAGCAGTGGTGAGGCCGAGGGTATCGGAAAGTAGACCTTGGAAGATATTTTCGGCGGCGGATTGATTGATTTTAATATTCTGATCAATGGCAATTTTGTAAATCAGATTAGTGCAAGACGGCAAATGTTCGATGATGCTTTGGTGCGGAAAATCTAAATCGTCGGTAGTTTCGTGATGGTCGATGACGAAAATTGGTTTAGTGTAGAGAATATTGCGAATCACCAAATCATCAAGTAGTTTGCTAAGAAGAATAGTGGCGGCGGTATCGACAATGATATAACCGTCCGCGTGGTAATCAAAATTTTGATCAATGCGTTCCCAGCCAGAAAAATAACGGAGATATTTTGGCACATTGACCGGGCAATAAAGTGAAACTTCTTTGTCTTTAAGGAGTGCTTCTAGGGCTAAGCTGGAACCTAAGGAATCGCCGTCAGGATTTTCGGCCTGAATGACGCAGATTTTGCTTTTATTTTGGAGAAATTCTGAAAAATTTTGATACATTACTCTTTAATTTTATCATAGTCGGCGATTAGCTGATTGGCGAAGTCGATAATCTCAGCTTTCTTGGTGGTGTATCCGACTGGTTTACAGGCAAAAGAATCAGTATTAAGGAAATCTAAGGTATCTAGTTGATGGCGAATAGCGTGAATAAGTTTCGGAATGTTGATATCAAATTCAGCGATTTCGGATTTAGTGATGGTTTTTTCGAAGAACTCACCTGGCTCGCCTGGTTTGACGTTTTTATAGCTTGGAAGAACGAAAAGTAGGCTCATAGATTCGACCGTGTAATTTTTGTAAGTCGGTGAAGTAGTGACAAGATAATAATAGAAAAGTAACTGAATGGTATAAATGAAAAGTTTCTTGTTATTTTTCCAAGTATCCTTTTCTTGCATACCGGTTGAGGTTTTGAAATCGTAGATGCGAATGGTCTTATTCTGTTCATCGATGGTGAGGTGGTCGATAGTACCGGTGATAGGGACGCCTTCAAAGGAAAGTTTTTCACGGCTAAATGAAACTTCGGCCTTAGCATGTTCGTCAAAGAGAATATCGTGGAAATATTCGATACTTTGAAGTAATTCGGTTTTACCAATGGTAATAAGATCTTCGATTTCACGCTCCGAAAGATCAAGATTTTTGGCAGTTTCAAGGTAAT
>CALIJO010000033.1 GCA_938017655.1 uncultured Candidatus Saccharibacteria bacterium | reverse complement strand
TTTCGACACTTCTCATGTAACAAACATGGACCTTATGTTCTCATTTACATCTAAACTTGTGAGTCTCAACCTTTCTAACTTTAATACCTCCCAGGTAACAGTAATGAATAGGATGTTTGCCAATATGCCCAATCTGGCTAGTCTTGATCTGTCGAGTTTCGACACTTCTCAGGTGACAGAAATGAGTAGTATGTTCTACAATACACCAAATCTAACTAGTCTTGATCTCTCTACTTTCGATACTTCTAAGGTGACAGATATGAATAATATATTCGCACTAGCAAATAGCTATGTGTCTAAAGATAAACTAGAAACAATTTATGTAAACAATGATTTTAATATCTCTAAGCTAAAAATATCCCCCCTAATGTTTAATAATCGTAAAAAACTCCGTGGTGGTGCTGGATCATATCTTACTAATCCATCTCAGGCCGATAAAACCTGGCTCCGAATTGACGATCCAACCAACGGTCGCCCAGGCTATTTCACTCGAAAACCTTAGGAAAGAATGTCGCATACCTTTTTCGGTCATAAAAGTTATTATGTTTATGGTAAAATAGATATATATGCAAGGCCAAAAATCACAACTGCCGAACCTCACGGGGGGGGGGGTTTAGCTGGGAATTAAAGTTTCTCGGATTATTTTTAGGCTTAATTTCTTTCTTAAATATTGTTCTGGGCAGCAATACTTTTGCTCTTTTTGTGCCGACGCTTTCGGCTTCAGTAGACCAGGCAAATTTGCAGGTGAATGGGAACCAAGTCATAAATTCTACAAATAAAACTACAGAGATTCCATTTAATTTCACGGTAAATACGAATAACCGCACTGGTTACACCGCCACATTGAGTGCTGAAACAGAAAATACCGCGCTGATTAACACGGAGTCTGCTGTGGGTGCGAAAATTGATTCGATTAGCGCGAACTTAATGCTGAATAATCTACCAAATAACACTTGGGGTTATAAGTTTGGTATGTCCACGAACTACGCACCGATACCAGCGCTTTCTAGTCCTGCTCAAATTATCCAAACCGCAGGGAAAACAAACGGCAATGAATCAAATCAGCTCAGTATTGGCATGAAGTTAGTTGATAATCTCGAATCTGGAAATTATACGAATAAACTGATTCTTTCTTTCGTTTCGAATCCATACCCTATGCGTGCTGTAATGACGAATGGTCC
>CALIJO010000032.1 GCA_938017655.1 uncultured Candidatus Saccharibacteria bacterium | reverse complement strand
GGATTCGCCCGTCATGACGGACTGATCGACGGACGTCTCGCCTGCGAGAATCGTGCCGTCCACGGGAATCCGTTCGCCGGGCAGGATGCGCAGTACATCGCCGCGCACGATCTCTTCGAGCGCGATCATTTCCTCCCTGCCGTTTCGGATTCTCCGCCCCTGCGTCGGCGAAAGCGCGAGGAGATTCTTCAAGCCTTTCTTCGCACGCTCCGTAATCGCCTCTTCGAGAAGTGCGCCGAGCGCCATGATGAAGGCGACCTCGCCCGCCGCGAAAAGATCGCCGATGGCGATTGCCGCAAGCATCGCCATCGAGATCAGAAGCGCCGACGAAATCTTGCTGATGCCGCGATTGTAAATGATGCGCCAAATGGACAGGTAGAGCAGCGGAATGCCGCAGATGACGACCGTAACCCATGCGGGGTCGAACGGCAAAATCTGCATGGGCGCCGCTTCCGCGCCGAACTCTTCCATCACATGCGGCACGAGATCGAGCAGCAGGAATGCCGCCGCCCCGAGCGTCATGGAAAGGCTCAGACCTGCGGCTATCAGGATGCGGGTGCGGTTGCGACGGCTAGTGCGGTGAAGCATGTCGTTCCTCCTTAATTGAAAGGCTTGCTTCATGGGGCGTTTTCGCTTCGACCAGCGTTTTTAGGATCGATCGAAAACGTAATTACATAAATTAGATTAATCATTTATGTGATAATCCTGAAAAAATACCCCCGTGAGTGAAAAGATCACACGAGTGGTGTCCAGGGATTATGTCCCTGAGCTTTGTTAATGAGAGGTATCATTACTGCAGGTGGACATAGATAAGTAGATACCTATGTGTTTTTGTGTGTTCTTCGGTAGTTAAGGGGGTAAAAAACACCCCCGAAAGCGCCCGTTTCTGCGGGATTTTCGCCCTTTTCCGTCATTGAAGGGCGCCTTTGATAAGATAATACTTAATTAAATTTAAGGATAAGGCCCCGTTTTATGTGGTGGATGACGGGGTGGCGATCGCATCTCTGCTGGTGTCATTTGACCGGCTCGATTGTTTGGATGTTGGGTCTGGCAAGGTGTCGATCTGGGCGTGTATGCGGCTGTGGGTGTGGAGTTTGCAACCAATGGACTCAATGGTCACACTTGTGGCGTGCGAGGGGGGCGATGCCTTGGCTGAGCTTATAGCGAATTTGCTATGCTTGGGCGGTGGTGATTTACGAGTGGTATGTTTCCGCCGCCACTAGAAACCGCATGGGAAATCTGCGGGGTGTGAAGCATAAACGAAAAGAATATCCCACTTAATATTGTTTCTACTCTGATTGGTAGATGAATGTTTGGCATGGGAAAGATGGGACAATTGTGGGGAAGTGGCAAGCAAGGTAGGAAATGAAATCGGAAAATAAATATTGGGAG
>CALIJO010000031.1 GCA_938017655.1 uncultured Candidatus Saccharibacteria bacterium | reverse complement strand
AATACACCAGTTGATGCTATGGCCGATGTCACTGATTATCTTGCAGTCTATGGCTCGAATATCAATTCTGGTTCTTCATATCATATGCCTGAGGACCAACAAAAAGCCGCTCTAGCTACTTCGCAAGCCTATATGAAAAAATCCCTCTATCAAAATCTCATCAATCGAAACCCAAATCTTGCAAAAGACATTAAAGATCACCTTGAAGTAAATATTTATGCCGACAGTAGTTTTACTTATGGGCAAATTTTACCAGCAGAAACCTTGACTGGTATGGTAGAAGCTTTTATGTCGAAAACTACTGTGCCAATGGTTCGTGTCTCTGATTATAATAAACTCGCGAAGCTCTATCATCGTGACGAAATTCATCTGGGAGAGAATCAATATCAATTTCTCGCTGACTATAAGAGTATGGCAGAGATTCTCGATAAAACTCTCGCAAATAATACTCAAATCAAGTACCGTAATTTCATTCTTACTCCAGCTTATAAAAAACATCAAGAAGGCTTCATTACTTCATCTGGTTTTAAATCCAATACCGGCATCCTTGTCATACCAGATCAGGTAATTACCGATCAACCAATCGGGACACAAGCTCTTTTAATGAACTACAATCTTAGTAATTCCCACACCGCTGAACAGATTGAGGATGATTTAAGAAAAGCTTTTAATCTCGGTGATCTGTCCATTGAAGTGACTACCTCTTCTGAGGAAGCAATACAAAAAGCTGAAAGTTCAGCTCAGCAAAATAATCGTCCAAATGGGGTCGCGTTCAGCTTTTATAGTATATTATTAATAAAAACTGCTTCGGTCGGCATGCAGGCCATCGCCACCTTTGTTGGTTTTTATCTCGGCACTATCTTCTTGATTTCTTCAGCTGCAATTCTGGCCCTTAAGCAGCTTTCCGAATCTTCTGATAATACCGAAAAGTATGCCGCTCTTCGCCGTCTCGGCGCCAGTAACAAGATGTTGAACCGTGCACTCTTCGTCCAAATCGCAATCTTCTTTATCGCGCCTCTACTTATCGGCATTATACATTCCATCTTTGGTATCATGTTTGCCTCAAGTATTCTAGAAATCTTCGGCTCTGATGGACTCCTCGCCTCGATCCCAATAACCGTTTCCATGATCGTGCTGATTTATGGTGGATATTTCCTATTA
>CALIJO010000030.1 GCA_938017655.1 uncultured Candidatus Saccharibacteria bacterium | reverse complement strand
TTCTCGATGGTTTTCTACGCCAGGAATATGATTAAATTACTTAAGAATCCTACTATCGTTGTAGTGACGGACCGTAACGACCTAGACGACCAGCTTTATGAAACATTTGCCAAATGCGCCGACTACTTACGTCAAAAACCTGAACACGTAGAAAGTCGTAAAGATTTAATCGATCGCCTGGAGAACAAGCAGGTTGGCGGAATTATTTTTACCACTCTCCAAAAGTTCGAAGAAGAAACCGGTCTATTATCCGATCGTGACGACATAATCGTTATAGCGGACGAAGCGCACCGTAGCCACTACGGCATTGATGCTACGACAAAACTTGATATGGAGAGGATGATTGCGGTTGAGAAATATGGTACCGCAAAGTATCTTCATGATGCTCTTCCAAACGCGAAATATGTTGGCTTTACAGGTACACCAATTGAAAATAAAGATCATTCAACGTCTAATATCTTCGGTAATATTATAGATGTTTACGATATGACACAGGCTATCGATGATGGCGCCACTGTTCCGATCACTTATGAAGCACGCATGGCAAAGGTCGGTCTAAATGATAAGATTCTTCGGGAGATTGATGCTTATTATGACACGATCGAAAACGAAGGTCTAGCAGACGAAGAAAAAATTACTCGCTCAAAGCAAATGATGACACGCATTTCGCAAGTTATTGAAGACCCAGATCGTCTAGAGATGATCGTAAAAGATATTCTAAATCACTATGAAGGCCGTAAAGATCTAGCAGCGAATAAAGCTATGATCGTAGCTTACTCTCGTAGCAGTGGGTATACCATGTATAAAAAGATTCTAGAATTGCGTCCAGACCTGAAGAATGAGGTCTACATGGTCATGACGCCAAGCAACAAAGATACTGAAGAGATGGCATTAGCTATTGGTAGCAAGAATGACAAACGTGAACGCGAGCGTCTATTTAAGAATCCAAACTCAGAGTTCAAAATCGTAATTGTAGTAGATATGTGGCTTACCGGCTTTGATATTCCTTGTCTCGGCACGATGTATATCGATAAGCCAATGAAAGCACATAATTTGATGCAGGCTATTGCACGCACGAATCGTGTATATAAGGATAAAACCGGTGGTCTCATTGTTGATTACATTGGACTTAAGAAATGGCTCATGGAGGCACTTAGTACTTACACAAAGCGCGATCAGGGTAAGATTGTAGACACGGACCAAGTAGTGAAAGTACTACGCGATAAAATTGAACTCATTCGTAATCTGCTTCATGGGTTCGACTATTCTAACTACGAAGATCTAGACAATTTCGGTAAGTATCAAATGCTTAATAAGGCGGCAAACTTCATATTGAAGGACGAAGATACGAAGAGTAAGTTCATGCGTCATAGCCGCGATGTGAAGAATCTATATGCGATTTCTACTGGCTCTGTATCATACGATGATAGATGGGAGTCGATGTTTATTATTTC
>CALIJO010000029.1 GCA_938017655.1 uncultured Candidatus Saccharibacteria bacterium | reverse complement strand
ATTTTATCATAGAATTAGAGATAGAATCGAGCGGAATAATATCGGAAGAGCGATCGCTTTTTTCGAATTCCTTCTCATCATCAGAATTTTCCACAAAAGTAGCAGTGCGGAGCGTACGATAAAGGGCGGATTTCGAAAGCACATCTTTATTTTTACCCTTAGAAATAATCTTCCCTTCCTTTAAAACAATCACTTGATCAGCAATTTTCATCATCTCTGGGCGATGCGTGACAATAATAATTGTATGATCTTGCTTGAGGTCCTCAAGAATTTCCACGATCTCTTTAATGGTTTCAGGATCAGCGTGAGAAGTCACTTCATCAAAAATTAAAATTTCGGCATTAGTTAAAATAGCGCGGGCAATGGCAAGCTTTTGAAGATCACCATCGGTTAAAACTTTAGATTCTAAATCAATTTTAGTATTAAACTGATTTTTGAGGCTAGTGATTTTTTGATAAATCCGCGCACGCTTCAGGGCCTTATTTTGTTACTTAATATTGGGATTAATAATATTAAGATTTTCGCGAATTGAAGCGGAAAAAACAAAAGGATTCTGAAAAACACCAGAGATATTCGAGGCATAGACTTTTTTCGAATAATGATAAATTGACTCATTATCGATAAGAATTTTGCCGGAATTCACCGCGTAGAGACGATAAAGTAAATTAATAATCGTGGTTTTACCAGAACCTGGACGACCAACAATGGTAGTGATTTCATTAGGGCGAGCGCGGAAAGAAATATTATCAAGAATTTTCTTATTTTTTAATTTGAAGGTAACATGATCAAAAACCACTTCCCCGTCAATGTAGTCGTTATCAAGGTCACCATAATCGATTTGATTATCACTCTTAAACTTCAAAATATTATCGATACGCTTAATACGAATACTATAATTACTAAGATTTAAAAGTTCCTCGAGTACACTATCGGTATTTCGGATAACCATTTCATAATAACCAACGAGAAGCACGAGTTTATCGATGGTGAGTTGATTATTAAAAACTAGGTAGCCAAGAAAAACATAAATGGAAATTTTACCAATCTGAGTAATCAGCGGAATCTTACAGTAACGAGTACTGAGAATTTTATAGCGCTTGGAATTTTGAATATCAAAAACTTCGTTATTAGAAACAATTTTAGAAGTCAGACTCGGCATGAGACTGAGACTGGTGATTTGCTTTAAATTATTAAGAATTTGAAAAAGCAGATCCCAGTTTTTATCCTGACTTTTACGAATACCATCGAAGCGCACGGCGGCAGCTTTAGAATTTTGATTCATTAAGTAGATATAGATGGCGTCAACAACGAGAGCAATGAGACCGAGAAAAATATTATTGGCACTAAAAATCAGGAAGATCAAAATGAGTTGGAAAAAACTAGTTAAGGCGTAAACTCCAGAGCGCACAGTGTTATACATATAGCTGACATCTTCAGTGAAAGTATCGGTGATGCGACCTTTGGAAATCGATTCGAGGATTAAGGGATTTTTCGCGATATGGTTAAACAGAAGGTGCTGAGTAGTGGAATAATAATAGCGAACTAACCCAGTTTCTAGATAATAACTCCAAGAATTGACCGAATAATACAGAATAGTGAAGAGAATAAATAAGATCACATAGAACCAGATCGCATTAAAATTCGAAGCTCTAGTGACTACGGAAATAATCCCGGCAGTGGCAATCGGTGGAAGAAGTTTAATAATATTACTAATGGTGTAACT
>CALIJO010000028.1 GCA_938017655.1 uncultured Candidatus Saccharibacteria bacterium | reverse complement strand
ATTGCGACATTTTCTCATAACAATCTACTGCGACATTATCACGTAATAACAACAAAATTTTTCCTAAATACTTGACTTTGTGCCAGATTTCGGTAAAATTAAAACAGTATGCGAGCTTAGCTCAGTTGTTTAGAGCGCTTCCTTGCCAAGGAAGAGGTCGAGAGTTAGAGTCTCTTAGCTCGCACCAATTTATCCCCACTAAAACCCCCCTTTTAGTGGGGATATTTTGTGTCTAAAAAGCTTACCACTTTCTCGTTTTCTGATATAATTAAAGTATTAACAAGGAGTAAAATGAACACACTACAAATGATTTTAATCGGTGTAATCGCAGTTGTAATCCTAGTTGCTCTCTATGCAATTTTTGTTTACAACCACGTAGTCACCGTCAAGGTTCGCGTCGATAATGCTTTTTCAGACATTCTTGTCCAATTAAAGCGCCGCGCTGACCTCATCCCAAACCTTATCGAAACCGTTAAGGGCTATACTAAGCACGAAAGTGCAACCCTCGAAGCTGTGGTGAAGGCTCGCTCCAGTGTCCTTTCTGCCTCTACCCCAGCTGAAGTTGCTGGTGCTGAAAAAGAAATGAAATCAGCTCTCAGCCACATCTTCGCACTTGCAGAAAGTTACCCAGAATTAAAAGCTAACGAAAACTTCATTCGTTTGCAAGATCAACTCGAAGATACCGAAGATAAAATTCAAGCTTCTCGCCGTTACTACAACGGTGCAGTCCGCCAATACAACGAATTTATCGTTCGCTTCCCAGCTAATATTTTCGCTGGCATGTTTGGTTACAAAGCTCGTGAATTCTACAATGTTTCCGAAGAGGAAAATGCCAAGATTCAAGAGGCTCCAAAAGTTTCTTTCTAATCAATTAATACGACGATTTAATATCCAGTGGGGCGACTCACTGGATATTGTCAGAAAGGGAATATGTATTCTCAAATTGCAGCTAACAAAAGAAATACCGTTTTGATTCTTGCCGGCTTCGTCGGTTTTATTGGTTTTATCGGGGCGCTTTTTGCAGCTGTTTACGGCGATAGTAGTATTTTTATTTTTACGTTAGTTTCCGCTATTATTTATGCCAGTATCATGGTCTTTTTGTCTTCCAGTATGGCCATGGCCATGACTGGCGCTCATCCTATCGCTAAAAAAGATTACCGTTCTCTTTATAATATTGTAGAAAATCTTACTATTACTACCGGCCTGCCGATGCCGGAAATTTACGTAATTGATGATCCTGCCCCAAACGCCTTCGCTACCGGTCTCGATCCAGCACATGCTAAGGTTGCTGTAACCACTGGTTTGCTAAATATTATGGATAAAGACGAGCTTACCGGGGTGCTAGCTCACGAAATTTCTCATATTAAAAATTACGATATTCGAGTCTCTCTGGTGGCTTTTGCTCTGGTTAGCGTGGTAGGCTACATTGCCGATATTGGTCTTCGCATGATTTCTTACACTAATCGTCGCGATGAGCAAGACAGTCCGGTCGGGGTGATCGCGCTGCTTTTTACCTCGATTTTGGCTCCTATTGTTGCCACGATCGCGCAAATGGCTATTTCGCGTGAACGTGAATATCTCGCCGATATGTCGGCCGCTGAAATTACCCACTACCCAGATGGCTTGATTAGTGCTCTAAAGAAACTGGATGAACACGGTCAACCGATGCGTCGTCAAAATACCGCCACTGAGGCAATGTTTATCAATAATCCACTCAAAAAGCGTCGTACCAACTCACTTTTCCGCACTCACCCACCAATTGAAAAACGCATCGAACGCCTCGAACGCGCGAAGGATAATATTTGATGAAAAAATCTAAAACTAAATCAGTAGCATCTGAGCCAGCCTCTGATGAAAAAAAACTGATTTCAAAGCAGGCGCAGCGCCAAGCTGAAAGGCAGCAGAAAAAACTCCAAAAACAGGAGCAGAAACAAAAAAAGCAGCTTGCGCGCGAAAAGAAACAGCTAATCAAAAAGCAGGACGAAGTCCGTCTTCACCGCTCCTTTAAGCGCTCCTACTACGAAGATTATCAGCGTAAAACTGAGCTACCAAGCTTAACCAGTCAGGCTAATGCCGCTTTTAAAATGTTTTTCAAATTTTGGAAAATCTTTCTACCCCTCCTTTTAATTTTTGTCGGCCTCTATATTTTTCTTATTGGCGCCATGTCGGAAAACACTCTTGCCGATATCAAGGCAAACGTCGAGCAAACTAATAAAGATGTGGCGGATGGTAAAATCGGTACCGTCGGTAAAGCGGGGCTTACTTTGCTCGGCATTATTTCCACTGGTGGTCTCACCACTATGAATGATGCGCAGATTGTTATCGCAGTATTACTTTTTGCTATTATCTGGCTAGTCACTATCTATTTGGCGCGCCACCTCCTCGCTGGACGCCAGGAAATTAAAATGCGCGACGGCTTTTATAGCGCCTTATCACCTCTGGTTTCGACTCTGGTGGTCGGGCTAATTATCTTTCTCGAAGCCGTACCAATCATGCTTACGATTATAGTTTTTCAAGTCGCTCTCACCACTGAATTTCTCTCCACGCCGTTTTATGCGCTGCTTTTCTTTATGTTTGCCGCACTAATGATTACGCTCAGTCTCTATCTGTTATCCAGTAGTTTTTTTGCCATCATTGTGGTTTCGGCGCCAGGTCTTTATCCATTAACCGCCGTGCGGATGGCCAAAAATCTCATTATGGGGCGCCGCCTACGTTTCTTGATCCGGGTTTTTTACTTGGTAATTATCGTGGCTCTACTTTACCTATTATTGCTCATGCCAGCCATTATTCTCGATGGCGCCCTGAAGTCTCAATTCGCCTGGCTTGCCGAGAGCAAAATCCCGTTTGTCGCTATCATTCAGCTCACCATCACCGTCTTTATTTTCATCTATCTTTCGATTTATTTTTACCTCTTTTATCGCGCCCTTCTCGATTATAATGATGATGCTAAATTGGAGCTCTAAATATGAATAGTGAAAAAGCTGCGGCCAAGGCTCGCATTGAAAAATTAAAAGAATTAATCAACGAATATCGCTATCATTATCACGTCCTAGACGAGTCGATTATGTCGGAAGCGGCGGCCGACTCTTTGAAGCACGAGCTTAGCCAATTAGAAGAACAATACCCAGAATTCATTACTCCTGATTCGCCGACTCAGCGCGTCGCTGGTAAGCCTCTCGATAAATTCCAAAAAGTCACGCACGCTTCCCGTATGATTTCTCTCGCCGATGTCTTCTCTGAATCTGAAATTCGCGATTGGGTAGCCAGAAATTATAAGTTAGTTGATCAAGGCACCGAATTTACCTTTTTCACCGATATTAAAATGGATGGCCTGGCTATGTCCTTGCATTATGAAAATGGTATTTTTAAGCAGGCGGTTACGCGTGGTGATGGTCTGGTAGGCGAAGATGTCACGATGAATGTGAAAACCATCCAAAACATTCCCCTCAAATTAAACCTTGATAATCCTCCAGAACATCTGGAAGTGCGCGGCGAAGTAATTATTTTTAAGCAAGATTTTGAAAAACTTAATCAAATGCAGGCTAAGCTCGGTGAAAAACCTTTTGCTAATCCGCGCAATCTTGCCGCCGGTACGATTCGCCAGCTCGATCCTCGCATTGCCGCGAGTCGTCCACTTCGCTTTATGGCCTATGATTTAGTCACGCCAGATCTTCCGACCCACCAAAAGGCTTATGATTTCTTGCGCCAAATCGGTTTTCAGACGTCCGGTCAAGATCATGTTTATACGCATCTTAACGAAGTTTTTGCTGAAATCCAGCGCCTCGGCCAGGTACGTGGTAATTTTCTCTTTAATACCGATGGCATGGTGATTAAAATTAATGATCGCAAGGTATATTCTGAGCTTGGTATCGTCGGCAAAACTCCTCGTGCTGCTGTGGCTTTTAAGTATCCGGCGGAAGAATCCACTTCCAAGGTACGCGATATTGTAATCTCAATCGGCCGTACTGGTGCTGCGACTCCGGTGGCCATCTTAGATCCCGTGGAAATTGCTGGTAGTACTGTGCGCCACGCCACCTTGCATAATTCTGATGAAATCGCCAAGCTCGATATCCGGATCGGTGATACCGTGATTGTCTATAAAGCTGGTGATATTATTCCCAAAATTAAGGAAGTCTTACTCACGCTTCGCCCTGATAATACTGAGCCTTTTGATTATGAAGAAGCTCTGAAAAATCAATATCCGGAGCTTGAATTCGAACGCCCAGAAGGGGAAGTGGTTTATCGCGTGAAAGGACAGGATTCAGATTTTATTTTGCGCCGTAATCTTGAATATTTTGCCAGCAAGCAGGCGCTAAATATCGAGGGCCTTGGTGAGAAAAATGTTAATTTATTAGTCGATGCGGGCCTCCTAAAAAGCCTAGTTGACCTCTACCGTTTGCAAAAATCAGACTTGATTAAACTCGAACGTTTCGGTGAACTTTCCGCCACCAAATTATTGAATGCCATCGAGCGGACTAAACAGGCGCCGCTCGCCAAATTTATCACCGCACTCGGTATTCGTCATGTCGGTGCACAGACCGCGGTTGCGCTTGCTGATGCTTTTCAATCGCTTGAAACTCTTCGCGACGCCACCGAGGAAGAACTTCTAAAAATCCCGGATATCGGTCTCACGGTTTCTGAATCAATTTTGGCTTATTTTGCTGATGAAGATAATTTGAAGCAGCTCGATGATTTTGCTTCGCTCGGCGTGCGTCCAGTTTATGTTAATCACGATAACGCTCCACTTAAGGGGCAAAGTTTTGTTGTCACTGGTACCCTTACAGATCTGGGTCGTGAAGAGGCAGAAGATTTATTACGCGAAAAAGGTGCTACCGTTACCAGTTCCGTGACCAAAAATACCACCGCCTTAATTGCCGGCGCTAAACCAGGTGCTTCGAAAATTACTAAAGCCGAAAAGCTTGGCATCAAGGTCATCTCTGAAGCCGAATTTCGTGAATTGATTAAGTAAACTCATAAATTTGAAATACCAAAATAGGTGCTATTTTGCACCTATTTTTAGTTTGTCGCTTAACTCCGGATTCGTAGTTTTAATCCAAATCCGTCGCTTAATTCCGGATTTTGGGTTATCCTAGGATCTCACTCTTCTGATCTAGTCCAGCATTTTGGGTTATCCTAGGATCTCACTATTTTTAGTTCTAATTTTCTTCGAAAGGATTCTTCAGGACTAATTCTGGATTAGCTTCCGCAATGCGCATTAATTCGTTGTACTTTGCAATGCGTTCAGAGCGTGAAAGTGAACCAGTCTTGATTTGTCCCGTACCGAGTCCGACCGCGAGGTGTGCGATGGCACTATCTTCGGTTTCGCCCGAGCGGTGCGACATAATCGTGTGATAGCCAGATTTTTGCGCCAAAACCACCGCGTCGATGGTTTCGGAAAGTGAACCAATCTGATTTGGTTTGATCAAAATCGCATTGCCCACTTTTTCGTCAATGCCTTTTTGGAGTAACTTCACATTGGTTACGAAGAGGTCGTCACCGACCAGCTGCAATTTGTCGCCTAAGCGCTCCGTGAGAACTTTCCAACCTTCCCAGTCATTTTCCGCCAGGCCATCCTCGATCGAAACGATTGGATATTTTTCTAATAACCCTTCGTACCAGTCAATCATCTCGGCACTGGTCTTGGTTTCGCTTGAGGTCTTTAATTTATAACCGCCATCTTCGTAAAATTCCGAGGAGGCAATATCCATCGCAATGGCTATATCTTTACCTACGACGTAATCCGCGCGTTCGATCGCTTCACAAATCAGCTCTAAAGGTTCATTGTTGCCGCCAAAAACTTTTGGTGCATAACCACCCTCATCACCCACCGTGGTAACATAATTTTTTTCTTTCAAAACCTTTTTCAGCGCATGGAAAGTTTCTGCCCCCATGCGAATCGCTTCGTTAATATTGGTTGCCGCGATTGGTATCAGCATATATTCCTGAAAATCCGTGCACCAATCCGCATGCGCCCCACCGTTCATCACGTTCATCATCGGCATCGGTAAAGACATCCGGTCAGAGGTCCCAGCAATTTTTGCCACATATTCATAAAATGGCATTTTCATGGCGCGTGCCGAAGCTTTTGCTAGGGCTAAAGAAACCGCTAGAATTGCATTAGCGCCGAGATTTGATTTATTTTCCGTGCCGTCGAGCTGAATCATTAATTGATCAATCTCTCGCTGGTCGACGTGTTTACCTACGAGTAGGCTACTTATTTTGGTATTAACATTGCGCACGGCTTGCATAACACCTTTGCCGTCGTAAAAGTTTTTATCCCCGTCACGTAGTTCCAAGGCTTCGCCACTGCCAGTCGATGCGCCAGATGGCACCATGGCACGGCCAGCACTACCGTCGGATAAAAAGACATCAGCTTCTACCGTCGGATTGCCACGGCTATCGAGAATTTGCCTTGCGTGAATTTCTTTGATTGTGATATTTTCCATAATTTTATTATAGCATTAGCATTTTGAAAAACTGCCCTTAAACCAGCGAATTTTTTGCAAAATCTTTATGATTACGGTTAAGCTATTTACAAAAAACATAAAAAGTGGTATAATGAGCCAAATTGATATAAATCATAGAGTTAATTGGAGATTATCATGCAAACTAATCAACCTAATCGCGCTAAACGTTTTCGTATTATCGTTTTTGCTACCATCATCGCTTTTATCGTAGTGATTTTCGGTGCTTGGATTATTACTTCGGCTATCAAATCTGCTGAAAAGTCCCGCCAACAAAAAATCGATACTACCGAAGAGTCTAAGGAAGAAAAAGCTAATAAGACTGAGACTAAAGCAGAAAACAAGACTGAGGCCAAAACTGAAGCTAAGTCATCTGAAAAGACCAACAATCAAGGCCAAACCAATAAGATTTCTGCCGCTTCTCCAGCCGATCAGTACCAAAACAATAAAACTACCACTACGTCAAATACTACTAACGGTACTACTAAGGCCACTTCTGACCTCCCAAGTACTGGCCCAGAAGACCTAGTCTTTACCGCGCTTCTCGCTGGTGTAGCTGTCTACCTGATTTGTTTGAACCTCAATCATAAAAAATCTGCCGCCTAATCGATGGATTCTTAGAAAATCTCCACTTCGAGTGGAGATTTTTTGTTTGAGGAGTTTTTTCTTGCCCTATTCTGATTAAACTTATGCTAAAATATAGAGGAATATTTGAGTAAACTTAATCATGAGAAAGGGAAGCATGGCGGATAAATTCGATTTTGACCTCGAGGTCAATCCGATTGAAACAGGCCCAAAAAATCAAATCAAAGAAACTGGGGTTAGTGCGGATAGTGTGCATTTTAGCGCTCAAACTCCAGAGTTAGTCAAAGCGCAAAGTATAGACACTGAAATTTCAAAAGCTAAAAATCAAGCTCCTGAGACAAAGAAGCCAGAAACTGAAAATCTGGAAACCGAAAACCCGGAAACCGAAAATTCCAGCATCTTATCGGATGATTTAATTAATAATATGGCCGACTCTATCTCCGAAGAGTCATTAGAGAATCCTGTTTTGGCCGACGAAGTTAATGAAGATATTGCAGTTTCTGAAAATAACGCAGGTCCCGAAAATACTGCAATTTCCGAAAAACATGCAATCTCTGAAAATGATGAAGTCTCAGAAGATAAAAATCACATTCTCGATGAGGTTCTCAAAGAAAATAATTATGAGGAGCCAGTCGAAGATTCCGCTCCGGTCACCGCCTCCGATTCTACCTCTAATTCTGCCTCTGGACCTAACGCTGAGCCTACCTCTGAAACTACCCATGAGTCTACCACTGAGTCTAACTCTAATTCCGCTTCCGAAAATACCGAAGCTAACGTCGAAGTCGAAACTCCGGCCAAAAAAGAAAAAACCAAAGCTCAAAAAATCTTCCTCTATCTCCTTGCCGCGCTTATCGCTGCCGGCATTGCGCTCTTTATTTACTTTTTCTTTTTCGCAAACGTTAGCGCTAGTACTTTTTCTAAAATCTTCCACAAAGTTAGTGGTTCCGATATTGAATTTCAGCAATTCGTTACCGGCGATGCCTTAAACACTAAGGGTGAAAGTCAAATCCAGCAGGCTGACCTTCGCGTTAGCTTGAGTCGCGGTAGTACAGAAAATTCTGCCGCCGTCCACGCCACCC
>CALIJO010000027.1 GCA_938017655.1 uncultured Candidatus Saccharibacteria bacterium | reverse complement strand
GATCGCTCTTCCGATATTATTCCGCTCGATTCTATCTCTAATTCTATGATAAAATAAATTAATGTTAGCCAGTAAATACCGTTTTCATTCCAGAGGTGGCGTTAAATATACCTATCAAAAGGGAAAGACTATTCGTACTCCGAAGTTCTCCCTGGTTTTTGCGCCGAATCAGCGTGGAAAACAACGTTTTGCTGTGGTTATTTCGAAAAAAGTTATCAAATCTGCCGTTGGTCGTAATCGTGTACGCCGCCGTGTTTACGAGGCGATCCGTTTGAATCTTGCTGAAATTCCAGAATCAAATGACTATATTTTTATTGTCTTTTCTAAAGATCTTAAAACCATGGATTTTACTGAAATCGAGAGATTAGTCTTGAAGCTTGCTGAACAGGCGAAGATTGCCAAGAAATAAAATATCTTTCATGATATAATTAATCAAATGTTTGAGTTAATTGATTTTTTAATTGTTAATCCTATTATTAATATCCTTTTCGTAGTTTATAACTACATTGGCGATTTTGGTCTCGCTGTAATTATTTTTACTGTTGTAATTAAATTAGCTACCTGGCCTCTTGTCAAAAAACAATATCACCAGACTAAACTGATGAAGAAAATTCAGCCAGAACTGGTCGAAATTCGTAAGCGTGCCAATGGTAATAAACAGCTCGAATCTCTCGAGATGATGAATCTTTACAAGAAGCACAATATTAAGCCAATGGCTTCCATCTGGTCACTCCTGATTCAATTACCAATTTTCTTTGCCCTATTTTTCGCTGTCCGCGTGATGGTTTTACCTTCTACTTCTGATAACGTAGAAAAACGTGCTTATCCGGTGGTCGCTAAGCTGGAACGTATTGATGAAGTGATTGAGCTTCAAAAATCCTATCTCGAAAATACTGGGGAGAAATCTTATGATTTTAAGCCTCAACTCTTCGGCACTATTGATCTCTCTACTCGTGCCGACCTGAAGACTAAGAGCGGTCTTTTCGTTATGGCTCTCGTCTTACTAGTAGCCGTGACTAGCTACTATATGGCTAATATGCAGATTGCTCGCTCCGGTAAGAAAAAGCAGAGCACTTGGAAAAAAATGATGGAAGATGCTAAGGCTGGTAAAGATCCGGATCAGGCTGATATTAATAATATGGTTTCCAAGCAAATGAGTTTCATGATGCCTTTGATGATGTTATTCTTCACCATGAATCTCCCTGGTGCTCTCGTCCTTTATTATTTCTTATCTAATCTTATCTCGGTAATTCAACAAAAAATTGTTTTTGCCCATGTCGATGACGAAATGGATGATAATACTGATCGTGCTATTCTTCGTGAATTAAAATCTGCTAATAAGAAGCTACAAGAAGCTGAAATTATTGAAAATAAGAAAACTGGTACTAAAATCACTCGTATTAAAGCCCGTGATTCAAAACCTCAAAATAAACAGAAACACCAAAACTCATCCCTAGATTCAAAAAGCTAGGAGAAGGAGTTTTTATGAATCGTGATGAATCGGTTCGCTTTGCTACAAAATATCTCGAAGACCTATTATCTTTCTTCGGAATTAACGTTGCTGTCTGGTCAACTATTGATGACCAAGTTATTCAATTAAGTGTCCCTAGCACCAGTTTAAATTCACTTTTAATTGGTAAAAATGCTGGTAATCTGCGCGCCTTGCAACATATTGTTTCGATGGGTCTCACTATGAAAAATGCCGAAATTACTCGTGTGAACATCGATATTGCCGATTACAAACACCAACGCATGGAGCGTATTGAAAAGAAGGCTGAAGGCTGGATTAATAAGGTTCGTCAAACTGGGGAATCCATCACTCTTGAACTTAACGCTGCTGATCGCCGTGTGGTCCATAAATTAGCTGAAGATTATTCTGATATTTATACCCACTCGGAAGGGGAAGGACGCGAGCGCCATTTAATTATCTCCAAGAAGAATCTCGACTAATATAGATTAAACTTCTAAAAACTACCGCCTTCTGGCGGAAGTTCCTTATTAAAAAGAGACCGCTTAGGGTCTCTTTTCTAGTAATATTTTTTGGGCTTCGCGTTTTTAGTCTCGCAAATTTTAGTTTGCAGTCTTTTTGGCGGTTTCTTTTCCGCGAATAATCACGAAATCATAACCATGGCTCTTAACACTCTGTGGCAGCTCAGATTTATCTTTTACTTCAATCTTATAGTAATCTGTCAAACCCTTCTTCGCCACTGGTTTTTCACCGATTTGATAAATCGTTATATCTTGATAATCTGAAGTTGGCGCATTATCCGTCTCAATATTCTTAAAGCCCACTTTTTCTAGTTCCAGCTTCTCATCACTGGCCGCGCCGCGTTCACCAGAACCGTTCAGAACTAGGAGTCTAGCTGTCGCCACACTATCTACGTTTTCCGTAATAGCTTTCTGGATGTATTGATGAATCTTTGTGTAGTTATTTAGTCCAGCCGCTGGAATTACGTAGGAAATATTGATACCTTGCACTGGATAGCTAGCATTTGTGACGTAAGTTGTGCCATCTGGTAAATTAGCTAGTGGGAGGGTCTTCATATTTTCTGAATTAAATCCAGAAAGCAAATGTGCGCCAGTCTTCATTTCGTCGACCTTAATATTGGTACGAATATTATCACCTAATGCATTTACTAGAGCGATCATAGCCGGAATATCCATACCTTTTTTCACAATTTTTTCTTTTACTGCCGTCAAAATACGTTGTTGATTTTCGCCACGTGCGAAATCTCCCCCCGCTACCCCGTGACGAGCCCGTGCTAAGGCTAAGGCTTTTTCGCCATTCAAGGTAGTTGGTGTATTTTTCTTAATTACGATGTTAGTCCAGCCATAGTCAGTAATATCTTCATCGAAAGTTACTTCGATACCACCTAATGCGTCAACGATTTGGACTAGTGAACCCCAGTTCAAATGAATATAATATTGATTTTTTAGCCCGGTCACGGTTTCTAGTACATTCATCACTGCTTGTGCACCAGCTTCTTCGTTTTTACCGTTATTACTGGCACAGGTATAAACTTCGTTGATTTTACCCGCGAAGCAAGCTTCACGACCTACCTTCAAATCACGCGGAATACTAATCATATCAGCGTTCTTCGATTCCTGGTTTAAAGTCATTTCCATCAGGGAGTCGGTGAGTTGCGCACCATCATGCACGCCTCGGCCTTCGTTACCACTCATATCGTATCCGGAAGTACCAAAAATCGCAATATTGGTCTGTCCGTTCGCGTCAGTCTTTAGTGGGGTGTATTTTTCGCTCACTATAGTACTAACAAAATCGAATAGATTAGATTTGCCACCGGTGATTTTAGTAATTATTTGATTACCATAAAAATAGCCAACACCGCCCACGACTAATAAGAAAACTAAAAAGAAACAAAGTTTTTTGTGTCGGAAGATGAAAGGTTTCTTTTTAGGTTTTTTATCCTTATTAATCTCTTCATCAATTTCTTCTGAATTGATATCCATTTCATCATCATTCGGAAAACCACGTTTGTCGTCACGTTCTAAACCAAACTCATTTTGATCACTATCTTTTTCGAGATTAAAAGCTGAAATTGGTTCCAAAAAATCGTCGTAATTATCAGTTTGAGAAAAATCTTCCGCTGCCACTTCTGGTTCACTCGATACGGTCTCAACCCTAGCGATTTTTGTTCGACTACGTTTTTCACGTTGGATTTTTTCAATTTCCAATGGGTCAAGCAATTGTTTCCTCGGTAAAGGATTTGTCATATTTTTCTTAAAAACTGGGGTGGTACTTTTAGAATTCTGAGAAACTGCTTTACTACGTCTCGGAGCTAAACCATCAATATAAGCGCTCTTCATTATTTCTCTCCCATCCTTAAGTTTTTATTTACAAAAAATAAATCAATAAACAAAATGCTCTGTAAAAATCTAATTTTATTTATCCTCATCTAATATATAATTATATCAAATATGCGTTACAAATTGACTAAAAAACAAAAGCGTTTAATGGATTTTCTTGCTGAATTTATCGCCGAGCATGATCATTCACCATCCTATCGCGAAATCGCCTCTGGTTTAGGTTTGAAGAGTCCGGCTTCCGTCGCTGAACATATTGATAATTTAGTTGCTCTAGGTTTCTTAAAGCGCGAGGAAGGCTCTGCGCGTTCTCTAGTGATTGTCGACCGCTCCTTCCCGGAAACTACGGAATTATTTAGGCAACGTCTTGAATTTGCTACTGATGAAGAATCTGAAATCCTTCATCAAGCCGCCGAAATTCTTGGTTTAGAGCTTGAGAATTTATAGTTATTAGTCTAAAATAATCTTAAATAAGTTAGGTGTTATTATATGAAGAAAATTTCCGTTGTTGTCCCAGTTTATAATGAGGAAAAAGGAATTTGTCATTTTTTGTCAAAAGATTTAATTCCGGAGTTAAATAGATTAGAAGATAAATATAATTTTGAGTTAATACTGGTTAATGATGGCTCTTCAGATAATACATTAGCCATACTACAATCATTTATTAATGATAATAAAAAAATATTAAACTCGCCAATTAAACTTATTGCATTTGCTAGAAATTTTGGTAAGGAGATCGCCTTGTCTGCTGGCATTAAAGAATCAACTGGCGATGCTGTACTAACCATCGACGCGGACGGTCAACAACCACCAAAAGAAATTCATAAATTTATTAAATCATGGGAAAAAGGTAATGAAATTATAGTTGGCGTTCGTGATCATTTTACCAAACACGGACTCATTCCGCGTCTTGGCTCAAAGATGTTCTATAAATTATTTAGAATAATGGGCAACAAAGATACCGTACCTGGAAGTACTGATTTCCGCCTAATGGATCGAGAAGTTGTGAATGAATATAATAACTTTACTGAACATAATCGAATTACTCGCGGATTAATTGATTGGATGGGGTATAAAAAAGATTACATAAATTATATTTATGGAAACCGTTTTGCCGGTAAACCATCTTATACTTTTAAAAAATTATTTAAATTAGCGATAGATAGCTTTATATCGATGACTGACACTCCATTGGTAATTTTTGGATATCTTGGTTCATTAATCTCAATATTTTCTGCATCGCTAGGATTATTTATTATTATTAATCAATATGTTTTAGGTGATCCACTGCATTTATATTGGGATGGAGCAGTTCAGATGACTGTATTTATTACTTTTCTTGTAGGATTATTAATGATATCGCAATATGTGACAGCGTTATATATTTCGCATATTCATTCAGAAACGCAGAATCGTCCACTTTATATAATAAGTAAAAAGAACTCTAAAAATCTCAAAAAATAAGAAACTTAAAATACTCCAAACTTTGGGGTATTTTTTTGAAATAAAAATTTATGACACTTACAAATATATGGCCATTGCCCATGTTAAATCTATAAATCCGAACAAAACCAAACACTAAAACCGAACAAGATTTTATCAAACAAAACACCAATGTGGAAAAGTTAAAATGCTTGTGTAAAACCGTAGAAAATAAAACCGAACAAGAAAATTAACTTAAAATATCAAACTCAATATCTGTCAATGTGAATATGTGGAAAACTCTACATTAAAAGCTAAGAGCCCTCATCTCTTTTTGTGGTAAAATTAAGCAAAGGAGGTTGATGAATTTTTCTGAACTGAAAGCTAAGCTTAGTAAGTCTGCGTCATCTATTTTTGGCGGGACAGAAGAATCTCAATCTAAACTAATTTCTTCCTCCGAATCCGATTCTTTACGTGCTCCTGGTTTTGAATATCTAAAACCGCACGATTATTATTTTGACGCTGCCTGTCAGTCTCTGCGTCCACAGCCAGTGATCGATAGTTTAGTCGAATATTATACGGAATATAATTCTTGTGGTGAACGTGTGAAATACGCTTGGGGTCAGAAAACTGATCAAAAAGTCGCGGAAACTCGTGAAAAAGTTCTGAAATTTCTCAAGCTCAAGTCTAAGGATTATTTTGTAAGTTTCACGCTTAATACCACTTATGGTCTGAATTTATTACTTAATCAATTTAATTTTAAGCAGGCTAATATTAAGACGATTGTTACTTCTGATATTGAACATAATTCAGTTTTTCTTTCTACTTTGTCGGCTTCGCAGACTGCCAAAATTGAGCGTCTAGTCCTCACTCGCGACAATGACGGCTTGATCCAAGTTTCCGAAATTCCCGATAATTCTATCGTGGTAATGAATGCCATGAGTAATTTTAATGGCGCGAAACTTAATCTCAAGGAAGTGGCTGAATATATCCATTCTAGGAACGGTTTTATTATTGTCGATGCTGCTCAAGCGATGGCACACAATTCCGAGCTTCTCCATAATATTGAACCGGATGCCATCTGTTTTTCTGCGCACAAAATGTATAGCGCCTCTCTCGGTGTCATTGTGATGAAAAAATCTTTCGCCAAATTCTTTGATACTACTTTTATCGGTGGTGGGATGGTAGATGATGTAAAAAAATCTTCCTACCTCCTCTCTGCTGACAATCCCGATCACTTACATACAAAATTCGAACCAGGCCTCCAGGCTTGGGGTGAAATCATTGCTCTTGGTACCAGTCTTGATTGGCTAAATTCTTTAGAAAAATCCGACCACGAGCGTTTAGAAAATAACATCAATACCCTTTATGATTTTTTGAAAAATCATCCGAAAATCCATCTCTTGAATCAATCACCTGCTTCCACGATGTCTTTCTATGTTGAAGGCCTAGACTCGCATCTCCTCGGTGAATCTTTATCTGACCAGGGAATTATGGTGCGTACCGGTTATTTTTGTGTCCATTACTATCTTTCTGAAATTAAAAAATATCCACCTCTTCTTCGTATTTCGCTAGGTTTTTATAACTCCACCGCCGATGTCGCACATTTAATTAAGGTATTATCAAAAATTTAACAAAGGAAAAACATGGTTTGTATAGCAGCATTTATTATCTTAGCGCTTCTGTCGGTTTTCGTCGGCTTTCTTAGTCTCTTCAATAAGGCCCTTAGAAAAAAATATTGGGCCACTTTTAAGAAAGCTTGGCACTGTGTTTTCAAGAAGGTACGTTTGCAAAAATGTGACACCAATTTTAAGGATGAAGTTAAAAATAGTCTCCTAAAGAAGGTAGTTCTAAAAAATCCTAAACTCGTAAAACCCCTCAGTGCTTTGATTGAAATTGTTTCCGTAGTGATTGTTTTTGTTACGGTTTGGTCCATTGTGATTGCGATTAAATCGCTTCTTGCTCTTTGGGTTTTTGGTACCTGTAATGTTTCAATGCCAAGTCAATGTGGTCTCGGTGCGGAAGTTTGTAGTATTGATCAAGCGGAGCCAACCGATCCTATCGGTAAAATTGGCCGTAGTTTTGCTGAATGGGGTGAAATTTTTACCGCCATTCCAGATCATCTCAAAACTTGGGATGCTAAAGATTATATCACCAATGTTTCTATTCCAATGATTACCATGGAAGAAGATAAGAAGCTTGCTGATTATGCGGACTCTTTTGATTCGATCATTAACTATTATCGTGATGGTAGTACTACTAGTGGATCGATTGCTGTAGATGTCTTTGATCCAGGCTGTGTGGTTTGTGCGAAATCTTACCAAGCTCAAAATAAATCTGGTTTCTTTAATAAGCACTTTACTCTCGCCAATATTTACGCCATTCCAAATGGTGATAAATATAAATTTGAAAATTCTGGTTTCATCCGTGATTATCTCTATGCTACTGTACTTCGTATTAAGGAGCGTATTAAAAATCTCTCTAACGATGAAATAAAAAACAATTCCGAGTTGATGGCTCTGATTATGGCTCCAAATTTCTTGATCAATGAAATTTATAGTGGGGAAGAATCTGGTGTGCCAAATTACCAGGCCTTTAATTATAAATATGAAACCAATCAGTTAACCTTTATGCTCGGCCAGCACTATAGTTTTTATAATGTTAGCGACGCTGAAGTTCGTATTATTAGTCAGGCTGTCGATAAACATCAAAACCAAAATATTCCTTACATTAAAATCAAGGAACGTGAACTTAATCAAAACCTCGCTAATCAATTAGAAACTGAAGCCAAAAACATGCAATCCCTCGTTCAGGATAAAATCCGTGCCAAGGGCATCCCAGTCGAAATTTACGATGGTAAAAAACATAACGGCCTCTATAAAGCTTCCTCATGAAAAAATCCACTGGCTCTAAATTAGTTTTCTTTAGTTTTCTTATAGTTTTTCTTAGTACGATTATTGGGTTAAAAATCATTAACCAAAAACATGAAATTCCTAAAATCTCCAAGCAAGACTGTCTAAAAAATATTGATTCCTCGATTAGTGGTAGTGACGAAATTTGCACAAAACTTTCCGAGTCTCTCACTAGTCTCGATTTTAAAATTTCTGAAAGTTCCTCTTTTGACCTCAGTAATTTTAATCAATCAAATACGATTCTTACGGAAATTTTACTTCCGGTGGTAGATTTCTATAGTCCACTTAGCGATATTTCACAGGCCGAACTGAAGGATGCGGAAATTATTAAAAAATATAATGTTGAGTTAGTGGATTTTCGAAATATCACCAGTAGTCAGAAGGTAATTAGTCTTGATCAGAAATATTTTCTCGATGATTTTACCGCTGGTGCTAAATTTATTACCTGGAATCTCACCGGAAATCCGGCTACCTTCCCAGCCGTTCAGGAGGCATTAAAGAGTCTTAGTTTTTCTAACCCTCCAAGTAAAAACAATGTTGTGAGTTTTGCTGAAACTGGCGTCACCGCACTCTCGCGCCGTCTCACTTATAAACTTGGCCAAGTTGGTGGTAATGCTGAATATTTTACCGAAAAAATTAAAGATTTTCTCAGTAGTAAAACTTATACCCACATTAGTAATGAAGTGAGTTTTGCGGATAATTGTCAGGGCAGTTATACTACCACTACTCTCTGTGCGGATTGGAAAATGATGGGCGCTATCACTAGCCTCGGTACAGATATTGTCGAGCTAACCGGGAATCATAATAATGATTATGGTGCGGAAAATAATGTCAAATCCATCGCTGCCTATCGTGAAAAAAATCTTAAACTTGTCGGTGGCGGGGAAAATCTCGCGGCCGCTAAAATTCCACTCGATGTCAATGATCAGATTAAATTATTTGCCTTTAATCATTCCACTAGTAGTGTCGCGAATGGTCAGATTGCTACGGAAAATTCCGCCGGTGCTAATCCTTACAATGAAGAAGAGTTTAAGACCGAACTCGCTGCCGCGAAAGCCAAGAATAAATTCGTCATCGTTAATGTCCAGTATTTTGAATGCTATGCCTATCCGAATGGTAAGGTAGCTTTTCCAGAATGTGATAAGCCGATCACGAATCAGAAAGAATTCTTCCGCCATTTTATTGATCTGGGTGCTGACATGGTAGTGGGAACTTCCGCCCATCAACCTCAAACTTACGAACTTTATAAAGATAAACCAATTTATTACGGACTTGGTAATCTCTTCTTTGATCAGATTAGCTGGCCAGATACTATGCGTAGTTTGATTTTGACCCACTATTTTTACCAGGGAAAATATCTCCAAACTCGTATTTCTCCGACGCTCTATGATGAAAATTTCCAGACCTATCTCATCGATGAACCCGCTTCGCGCGAATATCTAAGACGTCTAGTCTACGCCTCGCCAAAAGGCTATTAATAGAGTAAAACGCAAAATAAAAAATGTGTTAAAATATAACCATAAAAGGTTTATTTGATATGAAACGAGTTTCTCAGAAAAAATCACACAAGAATAAGATTATTGTTTGGTTACTTTTCTTTTTAGTACTCATTATTCTAGCTGGCGTAATTGTTTATCAAATTCTGAAAGACAATCAATCCCGTTCAAAAACACCTAGTTTAGCGGAGAGTACTCAGAATATTGAAAATAAGATTGAAAATCACAATATACCAGAAGCTAAAACTATTAATAATGAAGATGGCACACTTGAAGATGCTGCCGCAGGCCATACTCCAAAAACTCCCGAAAAATATGAGGGTCAAGATGTAAATCAACTTGAAAAGCTTACTGGTACTATTACGTATTCTGCAAAAGCTGCAGACAAATATCGTATCCGGGTAAATATAGATCAATTTTTAAAACTCCCAGGTACTTGTAAACTTACTGTACTCTCCGCAAGTAAAGTTGTATACACCGATTCAGTTAGTGTAATCTCCAACCCTTCTTCTGGGTCTTGTGAAGGTTTTGATATTCCATTAGCTAAATTACCTTCTGGAACTTATGATTTTAAAATTGAAGTAAATGCTAACCAAAAAACCGGCATTATTGAAGGGGAGGCTACTATTTAATGAAATTCCAGACAATACGTATTATACCAAAAACTAAGAAGATCAATTATCGACACCTTCCACTTTTTGTTTTCGCTTTCTTTATGGTTTTTGCGTTAAGTTTTTTAATTTTTAAAAATCTTAAAAAATCTAGCGCGCTCAGTGTTTCTGATTTTCGTGCTGGGAATATTATTTCTGATTATACTATGTCGAATACTTCGACTATGAATGAAAGTCAAATTCAGGAATTCTTAACTAGGAAAAATCCTTGTGGTGATACTAATATTTGGCGCGCCAATCAATATTCTGGTTATAAGTATCATATTGAAAATGGTAAATTCGTTTGTTTATCTCAGGAGACTTTTGAGTATAATGGCACCAAGCAAACCGCTGCTCAGGTGATTTATGAGGCCGCTCGTGATTATCGTATTAACCCTCAGGTGCTCCTAGTTTTGATTGAAAAGGAACAAAGCCTTGTTTCTGACACTTGGCCAAACAGTATTCAGTACCGTAGTGCCACTGGTTTTGGTTGTCCAGATACCGCGGAGTGTGATTCGAAATATTATGGCTTTAGAAATCAAGTTAGGCACGCCGCCAAATTATTCCGTGACGTCCTAGATGGCGGCTATACTAATTACCCAGTCGGTCAGAATTTTATCTACTATAATCCAAATTTTGCCTGTGGTGGCTCTCAGGTTTATATTGAAAATCTCGCAACTTCCGCTCTCTATCGTTACACTCCATATCAGCCAAATGCGGCCGCTGTAGCGAATTACCCAGGTACCTCTTATTGTGGTGCCTACGGTAATCGTAATTTTTACGCCCTCTTTATTCGTTGGTTTGGTGATCCAACTGCCACAGTCCGTATATCTCAAGAAAAAAGCGATTTTATTAACGATGGTGAATATTATATAAAAACAACGAAAGGTTTATTTTTAAAAAATCAGAATAAAGAGCTTATTTTAGATCAATTAAATGGAACTGAAATCAAACTACAAAAAAATAATTCTGGTCGATATTTTATTTTAAACCAGGAAAATCTCTATCTAACAAATTCCGATTATAATGTTAAGTTTCAAGATTTCAGTAATTATTGTAATCAAGAATGGATATTAAAAAAACAAGATAATTATTATTCATTAAGTACTGCATGTAATGATTTCTATCTTGATGTAAGAGATGGTAATGTTGACAGGAATGGCAATAGTATTTGGTCTTATTCTCGTAATAATACAGAATCTCAGAAGTTTAAGCTAGTACGAAAAAAAGAAATAAATAGTATTGATGAAAATATAGTTTATAATTTGATTACTCCTGAAAATAAAGCCATTGATACGGTTAATATTGGTGTTGAAAATGGAACAGAATTACAAACTTACATAAACGCTCAAAATGAAGCTCAAAGATTTAAGTTTAAGGAGACAGATGACGGATATTATCAAATTACAGGTGTAAAATCTGGTAAGGCTATTGATTTACGTAATGCTAGCCTTTCAGGTGGTAGTAGTATACAACTTTATGATATTAATAATAGTTGTGCTCAAAAATGGTTTTTAAAGAAAACTGCAGAAGGTGATTATCGTATTCAGTCTGCATGTTCAGGTATGGTTTTTGATTCTGTTAAGGCAAATACAGATGGTGAAAGGGTAAAAGTATATCCTGAAGATTTAAATAAAAAGACTCAGCTCTGGAAAATTCAAAAAGACGAGAAAATAATTACTGAAAATCAAAAGACAGCTAATGAAACTCTAAAAAATAATGTATTAAATGATATTCAAAATGGTACGTATATCATTAGCAACTTCTCAAACAAAGAGAAAGTTCTTGATGTAATGTATGCCGGCACTGTGAATATGGCAAATATCAGTCTTTACCAAAAATGGGGAAACAATAATATGGCTCAAATGTGGAAAGTTGAAAAAGATAGTACTGGCTTTTATCGTATGAGTAACCTAATTTCTGGCCGGTCAATGGATGTGTATTCTGGTTCCATGCGTGATCGTACTAATATATGGCTTTATGATAGTAATAATACGTGCGCTCAGAAGTGGAAGTTAATGATAAATAACGATAAAAGTGTATCTATATTAAGTGCCTGTGATGAAAAGATGTCACTAGATATTGATGATACAAAAATAGAGAACGGAACAAATATTCAGCTTTATCAAAAATGGGGTGAAAATAACATAGCTCAAAAATGGTATTTTGAAAAAGTTCAGTAAGTATTTGATATGATATAATTAAATTAATAAAAAAGGGTAATACTATGCTTTCGAAGAAAAAAAATACTGAAAAAATATTAAGTACTATCCTTTTTCTTTTTGTTCCTATATTTTTTGTTACGTTATACATAATTATGGTTGAGTCTTATGAAGATATCAATATGCGAGCTATGCACAGTGGGGAAAATGTAGGTTTTATTATTAATTATGTTTACCATTACGTTCCTCGCATCGGAGAGTTTTATCAGCAAATTGCAGCAAAGTTTATGACTAATACTGTTTCATTCGGACCCGATCTTTTATTCAGACTAGTTACGGCGTTAATTGCTTGGCTTTCAATATATTTTACGACCGTATTTACTATTGGTCATAAAATCTCTATGAAATACAAGGATGTCTTAGTATATCTATTATTCTTTATTTTAATTATGCTCCTACCAGTTAGTGAAACATATACTTATCGTTTTTCGTTTGTTAATAATTACGCTACTTGTATTTTTGTTACGATGGCATTCTTCTGTTTCTACCGAATTAATTTTAAGAAAATAAAATTATCCTACTATCCATTAATTGTATTATTTGGATTTTTGACAGCTATTTCCACCGAATTAATTCCTGTTATCTTTCTGTTCTTATGTGTAGTATATTTTATATACCAATTATGTATAAAGAAGAATACTATTAAGGAAATTATTCAATCTCACAAATTACAATTATTTGGTATTCTTGGTATTATTTTTGGATTAATGTTCTTCTATATGGGTGAAGGGTTGGAATTTAGGACCAGTGGAATGTATGCTGTTCTATATGATTATCTAGCACCAAAAACATTCTTTAGTAATCCACTGGGCTTTAGTTATAGGTATTATATGCATGTTTGGTATAATTTACGTTATATCTCATGGATGTTTATTTTAGATTTAATAATTATTATTAGCTCGTGGGTATTAGTAAAGAAAAAGATGTATGATATTAAAAGTTTTACTTATCAGGTCATCCTTAGTGTATTCGGTACTTTATACTTACTAGGAGCATCATTGATTACTATACACGACGAACTGTATATGCGCTTTCTTAGTCCGATGTATATATTCTTCTTCATCATTGTAGTCTTATATATTATGCAAATGGTAAAAATAATGGCTATTAAACAAATTGTATTTTATAGATTATCTATTGCTGGAATTATACTCGCAAGTGTAATGTTTGCGGATATGTCATACGGATATATAAAATATCACAATCGTGTTAGGGAAGATGCTCAAAAAATTAACGTCATTCCGAAGCAAAATATAGTTGTTGGTGATATAAATCCAAATAATGCTGGAGATATGAGAAGCACCCCTATATTTAGATGGAAAACTCTCTCGCCTTTTAACTGGGGGGATGACACTAAATATACGAAATTTTACGTCAATAAATAGATAGTTATTATAGTAAAATACAGATTAAAGCCGATATTAATCTGTATTTTTTATATGATATAATATGAATAGAAAAACAAGCGAGGAAAAATCTAAATGAAAATCATGTCCGTTTTTGGAACCCGCCCTGAAGCTATTAAAATGGCTCCATTGGTTAAAGAGCTAGAGAAAAGGCCTAACATTAAATCTATTGTTTGTCTTACTGCGCAGCATCGTGATATGTTGGATCAGGTAATTGAGATTTTTAAAATCAAGCCAGATTATGATCTAAATATTATGAAGCCAAACCAAACATTATCTGGTATTACTACCGAAGTAATTACAGGTATAGATGATATTATTAAAAAAGAAAAACCGGACGTTATTTTAGTACATGGTGATACCACTACTGCTATGGCAGCTGCATTAGCTGCAATGAATAATCAGGTTATGGTTGGGCATGTTGAAGCTGGACTGAGAACCTATGATAAGAATTCTCCATTTCCGGAAGAGATGAATCGTCAGATTATTGATCGTATTGCCGATTTTCTTTTTGCTCCAACCGAAGAGAGCAAACAAAATTTATTGGATTCTAAAATTAATATTAACCAGAAGATTACCGTTACTGGTAATACTGCTATTGACGCATTAAAGAGTACGGTTTTAAAAGATTATACTGATGAAAATTTAGAATGGGCAAAGGGGTCACGCTTGATTTTACTTACAGCTCATAGACGCGAAAATATTGGTAAGCCAATGGAGCAAATATTTACTGCAATTAATCAAATTACTGAAAAATTCCCAGATGTTAAGGTAATTTATCCAGTCCATTTAAATCCAAAGGTTCGTGAGATTGCTAAAAATAAATTTGCTAATAATGATAAAATTAGATTAATTGAACCACTTGATGTCTTGGAATTCCATAATTATATGGAAAAAGCATATCTTATTATGTCGGATAGTGGTGGAGTTCAAGAAGAGGCTCCATCTTTAGGAAAGCCGGTATTGGTTCTACGTGATACTACAGAACGCCCAGAAGGCATTAAGGCTGGAACTCTTAAGCTTGTTGGTGTCGAGACGGAAAATATTTATAATCAATGCTCGGAATTATTGACTAATAAGGAATCATATGAAAAAATGGCGCAGGCTAAAAATCCATATGGTGACGGTTTTGCAAGTAAATATATTGTTGATGAGTTAGAAAAGGAATTTAATAATGTCAAATAAGACTTCTGAGAAGAAAAAAGAGTATAGCAAATCAGAAATTGAATCTATTCTTCGCGAAAATGATTGGTTAAAAAAAGAAATTAAATATCTTCGTAAACTGACAAATTCTAAGAGATTTAAATTTGCTGAAAAAATTGCCACAGGCTTTAATGGGATTTTTCCTATTAACACCAAGCGCAGGGATATTATTGACTCTGTTACTGGTGTATCTGAAAAAATACGCGCTAAGCAGATAGAGCGTAAAATAAAAAACAAGAGTCGTCAAATTTTTGATATGTCAAAGCAATATGAAAAGGTTATTGTTTTGAATAGTATTCCATGGGATACAAAGTTAAAACAACGCCCGCATCATCTTGCTGATCAGCTTACTAAATTGGGTTTTTTTGTCATATATCTTGAAGATAACCCATTAAATCAATTTAGAATAATTAAAGATAATTTAGTAACTATAAATAATAAGGATCTTTTGCAAGCTTTTGCCGAGTCTAATCAGAAGCTATATTTCTTAACTCCAAACAATATGCCAACCTCGTATAAAGAATTAAACGAGGTTAGAGAATATGGTTTTGAAATTATTTATGATTTTCTGGA
>CALIJO010000026.1 GCA_938017655.1 uncultured Candidatus Saccharibacteria bacterium | reverse complement strand
CAAGCGGTAAGGCACTGGGTTTTGGTCCCAGCATTCGCAGGTTCGAATCCTGCCGATCCAGCCACAGAAATTATGCTCCCTAAATCGCAAGATTTAGGGATTTTTTGTTTTTATAAAATATCACCCTATCAGAATATCGTTTTTACATTCACAATAACTTAAATATACCTATAACAGACCAACGTAAAATCGATATTATTTTTGGTTTGTTGATAGTATAATTATATTAAGAGTATTTATAAACTTAACTCAGAGATAATCAAGGAAATAATATGTCTAAACTGAATGTTGACCAAAAAAGTATCTATGAACTTTTATCTGATAGAAAGGCGGATTACATAATCCCTGATTACCAGCGTCCATACGCATGGGACGAAGATAACTGTCAGACCCTTTGGGATGATATATTCTCTTTTGCAATTCCCGATAACGACGCTACGAAATTCGACACCAACGATGAATACTTCCTCGGCTCTATCGTAACTTTTGAAAACGATAAGAAACAACAGGAAGTCATTGATGGTCAGCAGCGTCTAACTACTTTTATGCTTCTTCTCCGAGCCTTCTACGATCGTTTTACGCAAATGCAAAACCAAGATTCTAAAGACTTCTCTGAACGCATTGCTAGCTGCATCTGGAAGACTAACGAAATGGGTAAGCCAGATAAAGAACATCTTAAAATAGATTCCGTAGTCGCAACAGATAAAGATAAAGATGAGTTCCTATCAATCCTAAAAACCGGTATAGTTACCAACGAGCAGACAAGCCGTTATGCGAATAACTTTAGATTCTTCCTTGAAAAAGTAGATGATTTTATTAACCACTTCCCAACATTTGCAGAAAAACTCCCAGCACGTATCTTGAACAACTGCATTCTTATGCCAATTGAAGCCGAATCGCAGGATACCGCCCTTCGTATCTTCTCGACTCTAAATGATAGAGGCCTTCCTCTCTCCGATTCCGATATCTTCAAAGCTCAATTCTATCAGTATTACAAACAACAAAGCGAAGACGCCAGAAACGAGTTTATTAAGGATTGGAAAAAGCTCGAAGAAACCTGCGACAAAATCTTCCATCCAAGCACAGGTACACCTATGGACGACCTATTTACTAGGTACATGTACTTTATTCGTGCTAAACGCGACAATAACAAATCCACGACAACCGAGTCTCTTAGGAAGTTCTACGAGCGTGATAAGTATTCAATTTTAAAGCAAGACGGTACTTTTGATAGCCTTAAAGACCTCGCTCAATTCTGGGAAGATATTGCCGACCAAAATTCTGAACGCTTTAGTGAAAATACATTAAGAAAACTCTTTACGCTGAACTACGCACCAAATAGTATGTGGAGCTATTTTGTATCCGTTTACTATATGGCAAATCGTGACGAAAATGGCAGTCTAGATACTAAAAAATTTGAAATATTTCTAGATCGTACCATCGCATTTGTTTGGGGCTATGCAGTCGTTCATCCAGGCGTAAACGCATTAAGAACCCCGCTCTTTGCCGAGATGTTGAACATCGTCAATCTAAACGAGGTTACATTCTCGGAATTCAAATTTGATAAAGAACAAACACGAAGCGCAATCGTCATCTACGACTTTAAGAATGGCAGACCAATTACTAAATCTATGCTCGCTCTCCGTATGATGTTGGACAACGAGCAAGCTCTTCCTAAACTTTCTCAACAGTTCGATATTGAACATATCTACCCTAAGAAGCGCCAAGAAAACGAGAGAGGGCTATCCGATAACAAGCAGATTGAATCGCTTGGCAATAAAGCACTCCTAGAGAAGCGAATCAACATTCGTGCTTCCGATTACAGGTTTGAGGATAAAATTAAATATTATAATGGCTTTACTAACGATAAGGGTCAACGCAAAGACGGGACAATCAACCTCGAACTTAAAAACATTAGTGGTAAATATAAGGAATTCGGAGAAAAAGAAATTCTTGAACGCAATAACAAGATTATCGACGAGTTCATGACCTTACTTAACAAAAATGGCTTAATTGCCTAATTAACTTGTAAAATTTTTGGGGAAATCGTCAAAAAAATAGCCCCAATTCTCTGCAAGGGACTTAACCGTCATTTACAGGAGAAATTGGGGCAAAAACATGACTTATATTCAACTTGGCTGGAGATGAGGGATTCGAACCCCCGAATGGTGGGACCAGAACCCACTGCCTTACCACTTGGCGAATCTCCAATGTCTTTTCATTATACCACATTTCCTCATCTCTTGTCACTTTATCAGTTATAATATCTATATGAATAACCTCGAAAAACGCCTCACTCTCTTGCAAGAGGGGATTGATGACACCTGGGCTAAGCTAAATCTTGATGAAAAATTTGCTAGACTCGCCCATCTTCAAGAAGAATCCGCCAAGCCTGAACTCTGGAACGATCTTGCTCGTGCCAAATCCGTCAATACTGAACTCAAAAAACTCGAAAGCGAGCTCAGCACTTGGCAAATTCTCAAGTCTCAAGTGAATGACCTACACGAGTTAATCGAACTTTCCGCCGAAGATCTCGCTGAGGAAATCGAGGCTCAACTTACCGCTCACGAGGAAACTTACGCTGAACTCAAAAAATCTCTCCGCTTCACCGACCCACTCGATCAGAAGGACGCCATTATTCGCATTACCGCTGGCGCCGGTGGCACTGAGGCTATGGACTGGGCAGGAATTTTGGAGCGCATGTATCTAAGGTTTTTCGAAAAACATGGTTACGAGATCGAGTTGATCGAACGTAGTACCGGAGAAGAAGCCGGTATCAAGACCGCAGTTTACGAAGTTTATGGCCCCGAAATGTACGGCCATCTCAAATCCGAACATGGCGTGCATCGTCTAGTGCGTCTTTCTCCTTTCAACGCCGATAATCTTCGCCAAACCTCTTTTTCACTGGTCGAAGTTCTACCAATTCTCGACAGTGAAGATGATCTAAAAATTGATGAAAAAGATCTCCGTATTGATACTTATCACGCCGGTGGTCATGGTGGACAATCTGTAAACACCACCAATTCCGCTATTCGCATCACTCACTTGCCAACCAATACCGTGGTCGCTATTCAAAACGAGCGTTCCCAACTCCAAAACCGCGAAAAAGCCATGGAAATTCTTCGCGGTAAACTACTCAAAATGCAGCAAGACCAGCAAGCCGAATCTATTAATCAATTACGTGCCGGTGAATCCGCCAGTTGGGGTCAACAAATTCGCAACTACGTCATGCAGCCCTATAAACTCGTCAAAGATACCCGCACTAAATACGAAGAAACTGATGTAGATTCCGTACTTGACGGCAAAATTGACAATTTTATCGACGCCTATCTCGAGTCCCTAGTCGGCAGTAACAACTAAACGCCCTCTCTCCGCCTTTTCATTTTTTAATTCTTCCCGTTTATGGTAATATAAGAGTATGATATTGTTCGATCATGTCACCAAGCGCTACGGTAAGGGTACCCGCGCTGTTCTCGATGATATTTCCTTGCATATTAGTGCTAATGAATTTGTTTTTTTGGTTGGTAAATCCGGTGCCGGTAAGTCTACTCTCTTGAAGATGATTACCAAGGAAGCTACTCCAGATTCTGGAAAGATTATTATCGGTGGCATCGATCTTGATTACGTAAAACGTCGCCATATTCCAGATTATCGTCGCCGTATTGGTGTAGTTTTCCAGGATTACAAACTACTTCCATCGCGTACAGTTTTTGAAAACGTCGCCTTCGCTCTTGAAATTGCCGGCATGTCAAATCATGAAATTGAAAATACCGTACCAAAGGTACTTGATCTTGTCGGCCTCTCCGATAAAGCTAATCGTTTTCCAGCCGACCTTTCCGGTGGGGAAAGACAACGCGTCTCTATTGCTCGCTCTGTTGCTCGCCAACCAAAAATTCTCATTGCCGATGAGCCTACTGGCAACCTCGATGTTTTAACCTCTAAGGAAATTATTGATTTATTGCAAAAAATTAACAATTACGGCACCACTATATTAGTGACTACCCACGACGCCAATATCGTTAATCTCTTGAAAAAACGCGTCATCACTATGCGCGATGGTAAGATTATTTCCGACCAAAAAGAGCACGGTATTTATCGCCTTGATACCGATAATGACGGTATTTCCGATTTACCACAACCAGGCCACATGCGCCCAACTTCTTATCTTTATAAAACCGCCGAAGCTGAGCTTCGCCGCGAAACCACTCCTCGTCGAGAAACTGAACCTCGTCGCGAGTCCGAATTCCGTCATGAGACTGAATCTCGACGCGAAACCGCTCCTCGACGCGAAACCGAACTTTACCGCGATAGTCAACGTTCACAACTTAGAGTCCCTCACGAAAATTCCAATTCTATCAATAGCTCCAGACCACCTGAATCCAACCAAACCAAACGCTCGCGCAATCACCGTTTAATTCAATAAGGAAGCCTATGAAACAAAAAAATGAAACCTTAAGAAAACTCAAAACCATGCAGAAAAATAGTCGCGGACATCTCCTTCGCACTAATTTACGCATCATGAAATACGGCATCATCGGCTATGGTCGTAATATTTGGCTTTCTATCACTTCAACTTTCGTGATGACTCTCACTTTAACCCTGCTTTTTGCTACCGCTACTGCTAGCTTGGTACTATCTTCTACCGCCGATAAAATGCGCGAAAAAGTCGATATTACCATTTATTTTAAACCTAATACCGAAATTATTACGCTTGAAAAAATCAAGAAAAAATTCTCCGCCGACTCTAATATTCGTCAAATTTCCTATACTACCACCGAGGAAGAATTCAATAAATTCGTCGAGGAAACTAAGAAAAACAATGAGAACAATCTCCTTTCTACCCTCGATGATCCTGACATGAAAGAACTCATGCTTTCCTCTATGCCTTCCGCACTTCGCATAAAAGTCTACGACACCAATAAACTTAATACTATTAAGGAAATCGTTAATACTGATTCGGAAGTTCACGAAAATCTCGATCCAAAAAAGGAACCGACCTACGACACTAATGACACCGCCATCGAAACCATCACTTCTTGGTCCAACATTGCTAAAACTGGTGGTCTCGCTATTTCTCTCATTCTTCTAGTTATCTCAGTTCTGGTCATTTTCAACACCATCCGCATGGCTATTTACTCTCGTAGTGAAGAAATCTACATGGAAAAGTTAGTTGGCGCCGATAATCATTTCATACGTGGCCCATTTCTTATCGAGGCGATCATGTCTGGCTTCTTTGCCGGTATTTTATCAACCATTATCGGTTTCTTCCTCTTTCACCTCATCGCCCCAAAACTCAGTGGCTATGACATTGACGTCACCCTAGTTTCTAGTTTCGTAAATTCACCAAGCATCTTTCTAATTGGTCTAGCCCTCACCCTACTTGGTATTTTTATCGCCTTCCTCTCGTCTTCCATTGCCGTCCGCAAATATCTCAAGCGACTCTAAGTATTCTGTTAAGCTTAAAATCCTACTCACACCATCCAGCTCCGCTTACCCCTACTCACACCATTCCGTTCTGCTTAAATTACCTAATCGCGTTATTCCGCTCTGCTTAAAATAAGCAGAGCTTTTTCTTCCACCAAGCCAAAATAAGCATGCATAAGTTCAAACACATATTGGACTCCAATAAGAAATAAAAGGAGCAGTATT
>CALIJO010000025.1 GCA_938017655.1 uncultured Candidatus Saccharibacteria bacterium | reverse complement strand
CCTATCTCGGGGCTTTTTAGTGCCAAATTTAGAATAAAAAAGAGCCCCTCATCCTTTAGGAACTCTTCGTAGAAAAAACTTAGACGATGACTCGCTGACACTAGATACGGGTCACCCCGGTCGCTCTATCTAGCGCCAGACGGGTCACCTACCCAAGCTACTCTACACCCACAACGTTTACGCCAATATATATTTACTCGTCCAATGTGGCGAGTGTGGCGCCCTGATGAATTTGCTCCAAGCGATCTTTAAAAATCGGTTTGGCGTCCGTCGAAATCAGATAATATTTATCCATTTTCGAGGTTACCAGATAAATCTCACTATCACCGATAGTTTCTTGCATCTCCTTCCAGTTTTCTGGTCGGAAAATATTCAGCAGCTCCTCTTTGCTCATGAGTGGCAAATCGAGCTTCTCAATCGACTGAATATTCAGAATCTCACTCGGCCTCCTTGCATCATCGGAATCTATTCCACGCAAGCGAATTCTTACATCATCGGATTTTATTCCGCGCAAGCGAATTTCTTCCTCAAAATCGAATTTCGGCAGATGTCCGTAGTAAAATGCATTGAACATCTTAAGCAAGGCAAACTGATCTATCGCCGTATGAGGTTCCATAAATTCGAAACTCCATCGACTCACCAGGGAATAATCCCGGCGAATTCGCAAATTTGCTGCAGCACGAAGTTCTTGAGCCTTCTCACGTTCGCGTCTTTTCGACATACTATCCCCACCTTTCTGTCGTGTGTCATCGACTAAAACTAAATGTACTTTAAAACTTAACCTTTATATTATACCACATTTAATGAAAAAATCCCAGCCGTTGAAGCTGGGATTCTCATTAATGCTTAGATTATGGTTTCTTTTTTCGCTTTTTACCATCCTTAGGTTTGCCTTTTGGCTTATCATTTTTCTTAGAGCCATCTGAACCAATATCTTTCTTTTTCGAGTCATCCATCTCCAATGTCTTCTACGTTTGGCCGCCAATATTAGGTCTACTCGAATTACCTGGTTTGTTTTTCGCTTCACCATCGGTCCTCTCGAATTTCTCGTCGTCCTCAAAAAAATCATCTTCACCTATCCCAGAATACCCCATCGCGCCACCAAAATCGTCCATGAAATTCAGCGCCGAGAAAATCTCTCGATCTAGTATCATACGATTTAAATTATGGTCATCTAAGACTGAATTGACTTTCCTATTTTGCTCAGTTTTACTATTTAATAACAGAGCAAATGATGAATATACGGTACTCAAACTTACATAAAATTCACCACTAGCTGCCGCGATCTTATAGATCAACTCCGATTTCTTTACTTTGTAGATATGATGCTGTTTCCGTATTTTACCCACAAAAGCTTTGTTTTCTTCCTCAGTGAGTTTCTCGATTCGCGCCACGTTATTAATTACTCCATAGAAGCCTGGCTGCCCAAGTTCTAAGATATTGTCAAAACATGGGTAACGCGATGCGCCAAATAGGGTAATTCCTAAATCCTGAATTTCTAACGCTCCAACTCTTCTATTTAAAAACAAGGCAACGCTCCTTAAAAATTCATCATACGCATACTCCACACCATCCGCGGGGACAGTCGGGAATAGATACCAATTCTGAATGAATTTCGAACCCAACACCATATCCTCATGGAACTTCTGCTTCGCCACCAACTCTTTTCTCTTATTTTTATCATTATCTTTCATTTTTTCACCCCCCAATGAGATAAATCTAAGCACTAATTTTCAATGTACCTTAACCAAAGCTAACTATCTAGTTTCATTCTATCACACCCCTGTTATTTTTACATCCTCAAGTGTTATTTCTCGCCAATAAAAAACTCCCGACAATGCCGGGAGCCTTGACCATAGAAGTGATCAAGAAGGTAAGTTACGTTCCGCTACT
>CALIJO010000024.1 GCA_938017655.1 uncultured Candidatus Saccharibacteria bacterium | reverse complement strand
ATGCGACATTCTTTCCTGCTTACGCTATAATATATTTATGAACGAAAACTCCACCTCACTTTATGACGTCGCCATCATTGGCGCTGGTATCGCTGGCATGACCGCCGCCCTTTATCTTTTACGTAATCATCAAAAAGTCCTCCTGCTTGAAAATGCCGGCTACGGTGGCCAAATTTTAGAAGCCCCCGTCGTCGAAAATTATCCCGGCTTTACCAAAGTTAGCGGCCCCGAACTTTCCGAACATATTTATCAGCAATTGAAATCTCTCGGCCTTTCTCTCACTTACGACAAAATTAAACATCTCGAAAAAACCACCACCCATTTCACCCTAACCGGCGATCAAACTTATACTGCCAAATCCGTCATTCTCGCCACCGGCACCACCCCACGTCGCCTCAATCTTATCAATGAATCCGAGCTCATCGGCCACGGCATTTCCTATTGTGCGACTTGCGATGGCGCTTTTTATCAAAATCAAACCGTCGCTGTCGTCGGTGGTGGCAATTCCGCTCTTCTCGCCGCTTCTTATCTCTCTAATATTGCGCAAAAAGTTTTTCTCATTCATCGTCGCCCTCATTTTACCGCCGAAAAAGCCCTGGTTTCACAAATTCAAAACTCCGCCAATATCGAAATTCTCTATAATCAAGAAATTCTCGCCTGCCACAGTAGTCAAGACAATCACCTCGATTCCCTTATCTTAAAAAATCAGAAAGTTCTGCCCGTCTCCAGCCTCTTCGTCGAAATTGGTCGCCTTTCTTCCCTCACTGAGATTTTCAAAGATAGCAATCTCAAAAGCCTGCTCCTCTTCGATCAGTCTGGTTTCATAATTACTGATGATACCTGTTCCACTAATCTCGCGGGTCTCTTCGCTGCCGGCGACTGTCGCTCCAAAAATTTTCGCCAACTTGTCACTGCCTCTTCCGACGGCGCCATTGCCGCCAATTCTGCCATTGAATTTCTTTCGCAGGTTTAATTAAATTAGCACATTCATATTTTTCGCAAATTTAATTAAATCAGCGCCCTTATATTTTTTCACAGATTTAAATAAATCGGCACATTCAAATTTTTCGTCAATAAAAAACTGGCCCACGCCAGATAAAAAATGGAGCCATTGGCAGGGATCGAACCTGTGACCTGCTCGTTACGAATGAGCTGCTCTACCAACTGAGCTACAATGGCATAGAGACATTATACATTATTTTTTCTTTAATGTATAATGAGGCTATGAAGAGCCTCACCTCGGACCTCATCGCTCATCGTGGCATGCACGGGACTTATCAAGGCGCCAAGAATTTTCCCGAAAATTCTCTTTCCGCATTTAAGCGTGCCCTGCTCGCGAATTATGCTATCGAACTGGACATTCATCTTACCAAAGATCTTCAGCTCGCGGTTTTTCATGACCACAATACTCTGCGGATGACTAAAAAATCTTACAATCTTGAAGACACCGGTCTTTATACTCTTAAAAAACTTCCACTGATTAATTCCGACGGTGTTTCCACTAATCAAACTATCCCCGAACTTTCCGAGGTATTAGATTTAATTCATGCCAAAGTTCCTATCTTAATCGAACTAAAAACCACCGAGCATTCTAACATTTCCCTCTTCGGCAAAACCGTCCTCACTGCGCTCGAGAAATATCTCAAAAGTTATCGTGACCCGAAAATTTATCTCCAAAGTTTCGACCCTCGCGTCGTCTATTGGATTAAAAAGCATCATCCTAAAATTCCCGTCGGACTTCTCCTTTCTGACAATTCTGATCTTGCTAAAAAATATGATTTCTTCGTCAACAATCCTCTCATTTGGCGCCTCGTCAAACCAGATTTTCTCAGCGTCAATCAAACTATGTTGAATCGCCCTGCCATCCAAAAATTCAAAACTCATCATCCAGTCCTTTGCTACACTATCGACGACGAAAAAACTCTCAGCGAATTAAAACCTCTCGCCACCCAGTTCATTGTCGAAAAAATCCTCTAAACCACAAAAAATAGCCCGAAGGGCTTTATTCTGGCGGATCCGACGAGACTCGAACTCGCGACCTCTGCCGTGACAGGGCAGCGCTCTAACCAACTGAGCTA
>CALIJO010000023.1 GCA_938017655.1 uncultured Candidatus Saccharibacteria bacterium | reverse complement strand
ACCATTTGATCAAAGTGAGCCGCATCTGTCACCTCACTACCTGGGGTATTAGTCTGAACATTGCGTTCATCGTTTCCCTCACGATTTGCAAATCCAGCTTCTTTTGTGGTTTCTGCCAATTTAATATCATCTTCATTCGCCGATGCAGTATTGGTCTTACCCTCGCTCACATTATTTTCAGGAGTCTTTGGATTTTCCTTTGGAGTTGAAGGTGGGGTTTCGTTCTTTGGCTTAGAAGGTTCCGGCTCTTTATTTTCTATTACCTCAACATTTTCCGGAGTAACTACTGAAGTTGTAACTTCCGTTTTATCTACAGTCTTAGTTACTTCCTTCTTCTCGGTCTTTAAGTATTGGAAGATTACCTGACCACATTTCACATTAATACCTAAAATCTTAACGCTAGACAGGATATTCATTACTTCACCATCCGAAGCATTCTTTTCAATTACGCCAAGAGCTCTAAGTGAATTTTCCTTAAATCCATCACGAACATTCATATCCATGATATTTTCACCATCTTTATTCTCAGCATAGACAAACTCTACGGCTTGATCTTTATGGAATACACCATCCTTATCAAGCGCCATATCTACCTGAAGATTACCTTCACCACCATTATTTGAGGCGTAACCAGACTGGTAAGTTTCATTCATAATCGAACCAAGCTTCAAGGTTGAACCCTCAAGGAAGTTGGCAATTGTGTTATTGGCTTTTTCCTTAATCGCAACCTGCGCCTCTGCGTCGCCGTGCTGAATCATGTAGGTAATATCATTCACCGCGGTAGGAGAGTCGGCCATTTCAAATACACCGAAGGAAGCACCAAGATAACTTGCCATATTAGGGTTTTCCATGGTATTCAAAATTTCTTTCATACCCTCAGCACCCAGAGCTTCACTTGAAGCTCCCTGTTCTTTAAGGCTTTCTAAGCCAGAACGATCGACAAATGTCATATCATTACCCGAGCGTCTAGAATCAGTGAAACCTGGGAATTCCGGATTAATATTATCGTTCAATTCAATCTTGGTTTCATTACCATCAACCATAATATTGAAAGAATTTCCCTTAATCAAAGAATCCACTTCACTATCGGCATCATACTCTGCTAAAGCTTCCTCGACATTACCATTAGTGTCACCGCTATTGTCCATGCTTTTTTCAACGGCAGTATTATTATTGGTATTAATTTTATTACCACCATGAGCCGCAAGGGCAATCATCGCACCAGTCCAAGCAATTAACGCAAAGCGTTTGATCCCATCACTGTGTTTCTTAATTTTCTCAATAACACCAGCGACAATACCTTTTTTCTTCTCAGTTTCGGAATTCTCTTTCTCAGAACTCTCGATATTAGCACCCTCAGTATCTGATTCTTTTGTCTCGGATTTTTCACTAGATTCCTCAGTTTTATCACTATTAGAATCTACAGCCTCGGTCTTACTATTACCATTCTTCTGCTCTTCAAGCATTTTCTGAAGCTGCTCTAATTGATCTTTTGGTAATTTTTGCATCCAAATCTGATTATCAGCGTCAAGTAGTACTGGACCACCAGTTTTTTCCATTTCAGCGATCTTTT
>CALIJO010000022.1 GCA_938017655.1 uncultured Candidatus Saccharibacteria bacterium | reverse complement strand
TTTATTTTCTTTTTCATCAAGTTCGGAAGGATTAGTAAAGCTATTTTCGGCGGCGAAACCACGCCAGATGAGTTCTTCGGATAATTTCATAAGTATATTTTAACATTTTTTCTTGTGTTATAATTAAATTCTGAATAAATAAGTGGAGGGCTGCGTGACAGACTCAAAATCCAATTCAAAAAGTGCGAACATAAAAAATAATTCTAAACAAACTGCGGCGAATAAAACTAATTCCATGCACGAGTTTTTGTCGAGTAAAAATTCTTCTCGCTTTGTAACGAATAAACAGCCGGTAAAATTAGTTTCCCCAGGCGAAAAACTACGTCAGCCAATGAAACGTGAAGCTACGCCAATGAAACAATATTTAACGAGTCGCGATGAAAAAAATTTTGCTAATAACAGAGAGAAAAAGCTTCCACTAGGTGGGGTGTCCAACCTAAAAAACGAGACTAAATTACGCGAGGAGAATACCCCAAAACCAACAGAAAATGCTACAATAAAGGTACAAAGCAATAATGTTAATTTAGTTACAGAATCCAAGGAAATGAATAAAACTTCGGCAAAAAATAGCAAGGATAAACCAAAGGCACCAAAAAAATCACCTTTTATGAAGAGTGATCGTAAGATGAATGTCTATTCTAGTTTGGTTTATAAAAATAAAATGAAGCAGGAGGCTAAGGCAAGACGCGAAGCGGAAGAGTTAGCCAAACTACCAAAAGAGCCAGTGAAGCGCTTCTTTGCTAAGCTTGCGCCAAAACGCATAATTCGTAATCTCTTCTCGAAGAAGGGCTTGTTTATGATTTTGAAATTTGGCGCCGCGATGTTCCTCATTGCAATTATTGCTATAGGTGGTTTATTCCTCTATTTCAAGAAGGATTTAGATGAAATTCGCCTCGACCAAATGAAAGTTACAGGTACAGTTAATACCTATTTGGATCGTAATGGTCAAACCCTCTGGGAAGATAAGGGTGACGGTGATTATCGCTTGGTAGTGGAAGGAGATAATATTTCTACTTATATGCGTCAGGCGACAGTAGCGATTGAGGACCGTGACTTTTATAACCACCCAGGCGTAAACTTCTCAGCCTTGATTCGTGCAGCACTTTCAACCGTAACTGGCCGTGGCGTACAAGGTGGTTCGACCTTAACCCAACAATTAATTAAACAGGTTTATTTTGCAGACGAAGCCGGCAACCGCACAGTATCTGGTTTGCCTCGTAAAATTAAGGAAATGATTTTGGCACTCGAAGTCGAGAAAATGTATTCCAAAGAGCAAATTATCACCATGTACCTCAATGAATCGCCTTATGGTGGTCGTCGTAACGGGGTAGAAAGTGCGGCACAAGCTTATTTCAAAAAATCAGCCAAAGATTTGACCCTCGGTGAATCAGCATTGCTCGCTTCAATTCCGAATAACCCGGCTTTACTTAGCCCATATAATACTGCTTACAATAAATCCCTGATTGAACGTCAACACAAGACTCTCGACGTGATGGTAAAGATGGGGTATATCACTGAAGAGCAAGCTAAAGCGGCCAAAGAAGAAAAAGTTCTTGAGTCGATCCAGCCAGAATCTAGCCGTTATACCGATATTAAGGCTCCTCATTTCGTGCTTGAAGTGAAGCGCCAGCTAGAGGAAAAATATGGCGTGAAGACGATGCGCGCAGGTGGTTTCACGATCAAGACCAGCCTAGATCTGAAGGCTCAGGAATATGCGGAGAAGGCAGTAGCTAACGGTTCTGCATTGATGTACCAGAATGGTAGCGACAATATTTCCCTCTCTTCTGTCGATGTAGAAACCGGACAGGTGATTGCGATGGTAGGTTCTGCTGACTGGAACAAGCCGGTATATGGTGAAGTAAATGCGTCCACGTCACTACTCGAACCAGGTTCATCAATTAAGCCAATTTTGGACTACGCTCCACTCTTCAAACAGCGTGAAGGGGTGAACTATGGTGCTGGTTCGATTTTGAAAGATGAAAATATCGACAATTTCTATTGTGCGGGTTTCACTGGTAACTGTAAACTTCGTAACTACACGGGCGCCTTCTATGGCAATACTTCCATCCGTAAAGCCTTAGCTAACTCTTTGAATATTCCAGCCGTTAAGGCACTTTATATCAATGGTATCGAAGATAGCATTAAGACTGCACATGATTTAGGTGACATATCATATTGTACGGATACTTCTGGTGGCCTCTCGATCGCGATTGGTTCGGGTTGTACCGTTAAACTGATTGAGCACGCGAATACTTATGCTTCCCTGGCTCGTGGTGGTGTATATAAACCACTTTCATACATCCTAGAAGTCAAAAACGGTTCAGGTGATGTACTCGAAAAATGGGAAGATACCTCTGGTAATCGTGTACTTGACTCCCAGGTCGCTTACATGGTTTCTGACATTCTCAGTGACACCTCTGCTCGCTCAATGGTCTTCGGGAGCTTAGGTGCGTCATTCGGTTTTGTGGTGCCTGGAGTTTGGACTGCGACCAAAACCGGTACAACCACAACTAATGTTTCGACCGTAACGAAAGACTCTCTCATTGCCTCTTATTCACCAGTGGTTGCAACAGTGGTCTGGAATGGTAACCACGATGGCCGCGGTTTAACGAACTCTTCAAACACAGTCGTGCGTCGCGTAGCCAATGACTACATGGAGCCTGTACATAAGGATGTTTATGCCAATGCCGGCAAGTGGAAGTCTGGAGACAAGATCCAAAAACCAGCTGGAATTCAAACGCTTACCGTAAGTGGAATTACCGATATTTTCCCAAGTTGGTTCAATAATAAGACCTCGGGTGCTCAGACTGAAAAAATGAAATTCAATCGCATCAACAAGCACAAAGCTTCTGATTGTACTGACCCAAGCTTAATCGAAGAAGTAGATATCAGCTT
>CALIJO010000021.1 GCA_938017655.1 uncultured Candidatus Saccharibacteria bacterium | reverse complement strand
GGTGGAGTTTTCGTTCATAAATATATTATAGCGTAAGCAGGAAAGAATGTCGCATACCTTTTATCGGACCGCTCAAGGGCGCTTGCCCAGGCCTATGTCCTCAAAAAGGTAAGACGACATTCTTTTTTGTATCAAAAAATAGGCTGTAATTTTTTGATTTTTAATAAAAACAAAAGTGGTTTGATGTTATTTTTGGTTTTTTGAAGATTCTTATGGTAATATAGATATGTGCAAAGCCAAAAATCACAAATTGCTACACCCTACGGGGGGGGTGGCTTAATAGAGAATTAAAGCTTTTCGGATTATTTCTGATCTCAATCTCTTTCTTTAATTTAGTTTTTAGTACCAATACATTTGCCTTATTTAAGCCGACGCTTTCCGCTTCGGTAGATCAAACTGCAGTTTCAGCCAATGGGAATCAGGTGATAAATAGCCCTAATAAAACCACAGAAATTCCCTTAAATCTTACAGTCAATACAAATAATAAAACTGGCTACACAGCGACCTTAAACTCAGAGACCGATGAAACAGCCCTCGTGAATAGCGATTCTACTACTGGTGCGAAAATCAATTCGATTTCTTCTACCGAGCTACTAGGAGATTTTTCTAACAATACTTGGGGTGTGAAGATTGGTACTAGTGCTAATTTTTCACCAATTCCAAAACTCACCTCTCCGATGAATGTCGTACAGACTGCCGGAAAGACTAATGGTAGTGAAGTAAATAGTATAAAAATTGGCATGAAATTAAGTGATAATCTGGAGAGCGGTAGATATACAAATAAGTTGGTATTTTCAATTTTAACTAATAATTACGACCATGTCGCCATCATGACAGAGGGTCCTGATTTTAATACAAAATTAAAATCTCTCGAAACCACCACAAATAAAATCGAGCATTTTAAGAAGAGTACTATAGCACCAGCTGCCTCCGTGAATGCAGTGAATATAGATGACGAGGAATCCGATTATGAGATAAAGCTCTGGTTAGATCCGACAGATAAGACTGCCTATTATTATGCTGAACCAGAGAAGGTTTATCTAAATAAGGATAGCAGTAGGATGTTCAAATCACCATATGATGAGCAAATAATAAAAAATATTTTAGATCTCAATCTTTCCAACTTCGATACCTCTAAGGTGACGAATATGAGCTATATGTTTTCTCACATGGATAAGCTCACCACTCTCAATCTTTCCAACTTCGATACCTCTAAGGTGACGAACATGGAAGGTATGTTTTTGAGCGTGCATAACCTCACCACTCTTAATCTCTCCAATTTCGATACCTCTCAGGTGACGAATATGGCCGGTATGTTTCGTGGTACGTTCAGCCTCACCACTCTCAATCTTTCCAACTTCGATACCTCTAATGTGACGGATATGGGGTTTATGTTTTCTGACATGCATAACATCACTACCATTGATCTCTCCAACTTCGATACCTCCAAGGTATGGGATATGAGCTTTATGTTTTATCTTCATCATACCGATAAACTTATGGATAAGCTAGAAAAAATTTATGTAAATAATGATTTTAATACCACTAAGGTTACAGGTTCTGGAAATATATTTACAAACCGCTATAAGCTACGTGGCGGAAATGGCTCTTATCTCGCTAATCCATTCAATGCCGATATAGACTGGCTTCGCGTGGATCGACCGGGGGTACAGGGTTACTTTACACGAAAGCCCTAAAAACTAAAGGGAATTAATAATGTTCTTGGTTTTTTGAAGGTTCTTATGCTAAAATAAGGTTATCATGAAGAGAGAAAAGTTTAATATTTTAAATATTATTTTAGATAAGACTATTTTTGGCTTTCTTATAGTTCTAATATCACTCACGTTAAATTTTGCGTTTAGTCAGAATTCCTTTGCGGAATATTATAAAGCTACACTCTCAGCTTCCGTTAATGAAAACACTGCAGTTATTGATGGTACTGAAGCCATCGAATCTAGCTCCGAGACTGCTGAGCATGCAATCAATCTCAAGGTGAAAACTACTAATAAGACTGGCTATACTGCCACGATTAGCTCTAAGACTGATGAAACTGCTCTATTAAATACTAACCCTGCCATTACTACAAAAATCAGCTCCATCTCTTCAGTATCTTCTCTCTCCAATCTTCCTGCTAATACCTGGGGCTATAGCTTCAATACAAATACTGATTTTAATCCTATCCCAGCACTTTCTACACCAGCTAATCTTATTCATACTACCGAAAAATCTACTAGTGAAGAGAACCACACTATCAAGCTTGGTATGAAATTGAATAGCAGCCTCAAGCCAGGTAATTATGAAAACAAACTCATTATCTCGGTAGTTTCAAATCCATATACGCCAAAAGCCATCATGACAGAGGGCCCTGATTTTAATACAAAATTAAAATCTCTCGAAACTGCAACGAACAAAATAGAGCACTTTAAGAAGAGCCCTGTTGCGCCAGCTGCTTCTATGAATGCGGTGAATATTGATGATGATGAGTCTGAATGCGAAATTAAACTTTGGTTAGACCCGACCGATAAAACGGCTTATTATTATGCCGAGCCAGAAAAAGTTTATTTAAATAAGAAGAGCAATGAGATGTTCTTTTCAAAATCTGATGAACAAAAAATCAAAAACATCTTAGAGATAGATCTCTCCAACTTCGATACCTCCGAGGTAACGAATATGGGCGGTATGTTTTATGGTATGTCTAATCTCACCACGCTCAATGTCTCCCACTTCGATACCTCTAAGGTAACGGATATGAGTTTAATGTTTCATGGTATGCGTGACCTCTCTGCCCTTAATCTTTCTAGTTTCAATACTTCACAGGTAACGGATATGCACAATATGTTTTATGGTACGTCTAATCTCACTACGCTCAATGTCTCCAACTTCGATACTTCTAAGGTAACGAATATGGGTTTAATGTTTTATGGTATGTCTAATCTCACCACTCTTGATCTCTCCAACTTTGACACCTCGAAGGTAACGAATATGGGCAATATGTTTTCTAGTATGACTAATCTTACCTCTCTTAATCTTTCTAGCTTCAATACTTCTAAGGTGACGGATATGGGCTTCATGTTTTATGGTATACCTAACCTTACTTCACTTGATCTCTCCAACTTTGATACCTCGAAGACAACGAAGATGAGCTTCATGTTTTATGGCATGCGCAAGCTCACTGCCCTTAATCTTTCTAGCTTCAATACTTCACAGGTGACGGATATGAGTGGTATGTTTTCTAGTATGGCTAGTCTTACTTCCCTTAATCTCTCCCACTTCGATACTTCGAAAGTGACGGATATGCACTTTATGTTTCGTGATACGTCTAACCTCACCTCTCTTGATCTCTCTAATTTCGATACCTCTAAGGTGACGGATATGAACAATATGTTTCGTAATATGTCTAGCATTACTTCCCTTGATCTTTCCCACTTCGATACTTCTAAGGTAACAGATATGGAAAATATGTTTTCTGATATGTCTAACCTCACCTCTCTTGATCTCTCCAATTTCGATACCTCACAGGTAACGGATATGAATGGTCTGTTTGGTCTTCGAGACGTAGATAAGCTTAACGACAAGCTAGAAACAATTTATGTCAATAATGATTTTAATACTGCTAAAGTTATAAATTTTTCAGCAATGTTTGAAAATCGTATGAAGCTCCGTGGCGGTAATGGTTCATTTTCGGCGGCTCCAGGTGCAGTAGATTTAACTTGGCTCAGAGTAGACCGCCCGGGAGTACAAGGGTACTTTACGCGTAAGCCATAATGATGTGGGAGTGGTTCTTCTGTGAAATCACGGGAGGCGTAGTGCGGCTTCACTTGTAAAATCATAGAGGTGTGAGTTTTCATCCGTCTTAACCTGTGATAAGATAAAAGTAATGGTGCAATTAGGTGTAAAAACAAACAAAGGTCGGGGGATTTTTGAATTTTTCTTTGCCAAAAGTCAGCCAGAAGTAGATAGAGAATGGGTGGCGGAAAACCAGCTGAAAATGGCGCGAATTTTTATGGCGGGGCTGGAGAAATATAATCTGGAGAGTGGTGCCGGGACTAAGGGTGAGTTCGATGAAATGGGGGACGGGGCGTCTTATGACGGAGTGGCGCACTCGATGCATGATGAGGCAGGGCATCCAGTGAGTGAGGAGGCGGAGCGGGTGCTTTTGCTGGAACAATTTCAGTTGGTGGTGGGCTATCATATCGATGAAGACACCAAGACACGAGAATTTTATGATGCGAATGAGGAGCTCGCGACCCGTACTGTGACGGAGGCGATTTATACCAATCTTATAGTGGGATTCAGCACTGAAATTCAGTGCTTGGTGTTGATGAAAGTAGATGCGGATCTGACGCGATTTGGTGAAGTTTTTGTGTTTTATCCGAAAGATTTTGCGAAGAAAAAATATTGCAGATTTATCGAGCGTTTTGAGATTTATGATCAAACGGAGAAATGGTATGAGCGGATTTTGATGCGACTTTCGGCGAAGCATCGCACGACTTTTTATGTGCCGAGCGAAAGTTTGGGGACTTTGACGGACGTGGAGGGAAATCCGGTGCTGATTTATATGAGTCAGGCAAAAATGCGAGAGCGATTTGTAGAATTTTTTAATAACTGGGAGTAAAAATGAGCGAAAAAAATGAGGTGAAAATTTTAGCGGTAGTGGGGATGAGCGGTTCGGGTAAATCGGTGGTGGTGGATTTTTTGACCAAAAAAGGGATACCGAAAGTTTATTTTGGGGGAATGATTTATAAGGAGATGGAACGCCGGGGAATTCAGCGTACGGCGGACGGGTCGAGTGAGCGTCAATTTCGAGAGATGATTCGTGAAACTGAGGGGAAAGATTGGGTGGTGCGTCAGGTGATGGGAGAGATCGATAATTTGATTGCTTCGGGGCAGAAGCGAATTGTACTGGATGGGCTATATTCCTGGACGGAATATAAGGAACTCAAGAGCAAGTATCCGGGACTTTTAACGGTGGTGGCGATTGTAGTGCCGAAAGCGCTGAGGCATTTTCGAGTAGGGAAGCGTGAGGAGCGACCGTTCACTTTGAAGGAAATTCAGGAACGAGATTATACGGAAGTGGAAAATATTGAAAAAGGTGGGCCGATTGCGATGGCGGATTATTATATTTTGAATGACGGCAGTGTGGCGGAAATGAACGAAAAAATGGCAGAAATTTTAACGAGGATGGAATTTTAATGAAAAAATTAGTAATCATTGATGGAAAAAGCGTTTTTTATCGTGGTTACTACGCGATGGGGAATTTGGCGACCTCGAAGGGGGAGCCGACTTCGGGAGTATATGGCTTTGCGGTGATTGCGATGGAAATCGTGCGCAATATTCAGCCGGACCAGGTGGTGGTGGCGTGGGATAAGGCGCGAACTTCGACGGCGAAAAGGCTCGCGATTTTTAAGGATTACAAGGCGGGGCGAGTAAGGCCGCCAGAGGATTTTTATGTACAGATTCCTTTGCTTCGGGAACTGATTTCGGCGCTTTCATGGGGTTTTATGGAGGTGGATGAATATGAGGCGGATGATATTATCGGTACTTTAGCGCGGCAAGCGGATGAGGCGGGGGATTATATGACTTATATTGTGTCTTCGGACCTTGATATGTTGCAAATCGTGGATGAAAACACCAAGATGTATCGGATTTTGCGGGGTTTTTCGGATCTCGAGGAGATGGATATTCCAGCGATTGAAGAAAAATATGGGATTTTAAAATCGCAATTTTTGGATCTTAAGGCACTGAAGGGGGATAATTCGGACAATATTCCTGGAGTACCAGGGATTGGCGAAAAAACCGCAGTGAAGCTACTCAATGAATATGGTAGCCTGGAGGGGATTTATAATCATATCGAGGAAATTTCGGGCGCGGTCCAGAAAAAATTGATGGCAGGACGCGAGTCGGCCGAGATGTCTCTTAAGCTCGCGAAAATTATGACAGATGCACCGGTGAAGCTTTCGGATGTTCCGGCTTTGAAGCTAGATTTTTCTCGAATTTCAGAGGTCTTTAAGCGTTTAGAATTTAATAATCTACTGAAGAAGCTTAAAATTGAGAATGGTTTTTCGGACATAGATGTCGAGGCAGAAGTGGAAGAGACACCTCGAGTGGAAATTCCGGAGGGGATGCTAGTCGCGAGTAACATTAAGGACTTGATGCATGAAAATGCGGAATTTCGTGAGCGGGTTTTTCAGGCGAAGAGGCTTTGGGATTTGGATCAAGCAGATTTTCTGTTAAATCCATTGCGTCGTACAGGGGTGGAGGGGGTTGGTACGATGGAAGAGGTGCTGGATGGAACGTATTCGGAAGCGACATTGAACAAATTTAGTGAACAATATTTGGCTTTTTCGAAAGACGAAAAATTGAACACAATTTTTACGGATTTCGATATGCCGGTAGTGCCGATTTTGTACAAGATGGAAGCGGCGGGGATTTTGTTAGACCGAGAATATTTCGAGGGTTTGAAGACGGAATTTGAGAGGAAAGTGGCAGAAATTGAACAAAAAATTTATGAGCTTTCGGGTGGACAATTTAATGTAAATTCGCCATTGCAAATGTCACAAATTTTGTTCGAAAAACTTGGTTTGCCGGTAAAAGGCATTAAAAAGACTTCGCGAGGTTATTCGACAGGGGCGAAAGAGCTGGAGAAGCTCAAAGATGAGCATCCGGTAGTCGCGGAAATTATTCGTTACCGAGAAACGATGAAATTATTATCAACCTATATCGCACCGCTGATTGAACAGGTGGCGGCAGATGGACGCATTCATTCGACGTTTACGCAGAATGTAACGGCGACGGGGAGACTTTCGAGTTTGAATCCGAATTTGCAGAATATTCCGGTGCGCAGTGAGGAGGGGAAGCGTATTCGCCGGGGATTCGTGGCGCCAGAGGGGAAGATTTTGGTTTCGGCAGATTACTCACAGTTTGAATTGAGGCTCGCGGCGGTGCTCGCGGGAGACGAAGCTTTGGTCTCAGATTTCAACCATGATGTGGATATTCATACGAAGACGGCGGCGGAGGTTTATCAGATTCCGATGGAAGAGGTGACGAAGCTGCAACGTCGAGTGGCGAAGGTGATTAATTTTGGTATTATGTACGGCATGAGCCCGAAGGGACTGAGCGATGCGACGGAGATGAATTTCTTCGAAGCGAAGCGATTTATTGATGAATATTTTAAGGTGCGTCAGAAGATTTACGCGTATTTGAACCACACGCTGGAAGAGGCGCGAGAAACAGGTGAAGTGAGGACTTTTTATGGCCGTAAACGCCCGACGCCAGATGTGAAATCTTCGAATTTTATTATTCGTAATGCAGCAGAACGGGCGGCACAGAATATGCCGATTCAGGGGACCGAGGCGGATTTGATGAAGCGGGCGATGATCGCGATGGATCAGAAGTTGCCGGAGGGGGCGAAATTGGTACTGCAAATTCACGATTCTTTGGTGGTGGAATGCGATCAGGCGGACGAAGAGGCAGTGAAAAAAATTTTACAAAAAGAGATGGAAGGGGTGGCACCAGAATTAAAGATTAAACTTAAAGTGGAAGTGACGGCGGGGCAGAATCTCGGAGAACTTTGATGTCGAAGTTAGAAATTTATCAGGGTGCAGAGGGGGAGGTCTTTTTCGATGTCGATGAAATGAATCAGACGATTTGGGCGGAACAGGGGAAGATTGCGGAGCTTTTTGAGGTGGATCGTACGGTAATTTCCAGACATTTACGTAATATTTTTGCTGATGAGGAGTTGGAAGCGGAAAAATGCGTGAAGGAAGAGGTGGAAGAGCGTCTCGAGGGGGGTCGTCGGATTGCGCGTAAGATTAAGAAGTATAATTTGGATGTGATTATCTCGGTGGGTTACCGAGTGAATTCGAAAAAAGCTACGAAATTTCGTATCTGGGCCTCCTCGATTATTAAGCGTTATATGACGGAGGGGGTGGCGGTTAATTATGACTTGGTGAAGAAACTGCCGGATGGAAGTGAGAAATTACAGAATTTAGAGGAAACGCTGGGGATCGTGCGCAGGATGTTGACGGAAACTAGCTTGAGTGCGAATGAAGCGAATGGTGTACTCGAGGTGGTGACAAAATATGCGGATAGTTTTGCGACGATTTCAGAATATCTGAACAATAAAATTATTTTTTCAGTAGAGACCAGGGCGAGAAGAGATTTGAGCGAGGTGGAGATTGAAAATTATATTTCGGACCTACGTGAAAGACTGAATGAGAGCGAAAAATTTGGAGTACTGACGGAAAATAACAGGGGCGAAACGCTAATTTCGGCCCGAATACAAAATTTGTTCGAACGAAGCGATTCGGTGGCTAGGCGAGCGGCGAAATTACTATATTTTATCGTACATGAGAAACCGTTTCTAGAGGGAAATCAGCAGATTGGAGCGCTGCTTTTTGTGGTTTATTTGTCGGTGAATTTCTTTCAATTGAATGAACAGGGAGAGACGAAGCTTTCTGATCGGGCTCTAACGGCTTTGGTGCTTTTGATTGCGGAAAGTCAACCGGAAGAGAAGGAATTGATGCTGAATTTGATTTGTAAATTGCTTGATAAATAAAAATGGTATAATAAGAGGAATGAAAGAATTAATTGTGACTTTTAAGGAAGCCTATCAAAAGGAACGTAGCCTGGTAGTTTTTCAGATAATACTTCTGATTTTATCTCTGGCTTTTCTGATTTTTTCGGCATTGAATTTACAACCAAATGCCTCAATTGTAAAAATTAGCTATGGGGATATCGGGCGTTATCAAGGTGGAGAATGGTCTTCGATGGCGAATTCCGGGGGTTATCATGATGGATCATGGCAGGCAATGCTGATTTTTCCAATTTTGGCTTTAACTTTGGGGGTATTACATAATCTATTAGCACTGCGAATTTTTGAGAAAAAGGGTGCAGCGGTGGCAAAAATGTTTATTTGTATTTCATTCGGTATTTTAGTGCTGGGCTTTTTGGTTTTCATTAGATTACTAGGTGAGGGTTAATTAATTCGGATATAACTTGAATGAAAAAACAGCAAAAGGCGCAGAAAAAAGCACAACAAAATACAGAGAAGTCAGTTTGGGATAGTTTGGATTTACCACAGGGGAAACGTACGAAGCTTTATCGCTTTTTTGAGATTCTACCGGGCTTCACTTCGTATATGATTTTACTGCTACTCGTGATTTTTTCATTGATTAGTCCAGTACTAGGTTCTTACTATCTGTTATTTATTATTGCTACGACCTTAGTAAAGGCAGTGGGAATTACTTTTCGTACCGTACAGGGGTATCAGGCTTCGAAAGCTTCAGAAAAAGTGGACTGGCATCAGAGATTTTTGGATTTATATGATCCACATGCGGCTTATGAAAAGTATCATCGTAAGAAAAGTAACGAATTTGGTTTCGATAAGCATGTGAGAAATTTGAAGATGTTGGCGACGGGCCGTGATTTGGTGGTGTCGGAAAAGATGCTAGACGAAAATGGTAAGGTGCTGAAGGTGGAATTTCCAAAACCAGGAGATATTTATCATGCGGTGATCATGGTAGCTTACAATGAAGGTCTCGAAACTTTGATTCCGACAGTAGAGGCGGTGAAAAATACTACCTTTGATAATAAAAAAATAATTTTAGTGTTCGGCTATGAAGAGCGCGGTGGGGAAGCGATGAAGGAGAACGCGAAACAGTTGTATGAAAAGTTTAAAGACGATTTTTATGCTTTTATCCCGGTGATGCATCCAAAAGATCTGAAGGGGGAAATTCAGGGTAAGGGACCAAACCTAGATTATGCCGCAGAGGAATTGGCAAAATTTTTGCGCAAGAAAAAGATTGATTTTGCAAATGTGATTGCAACTTCTCTAGATTCTGACAATAAGATGCACAAGTCATATCTAGATAATGTGGCTTATGAATTTGTGGTACATCCGAACCGCCAACATTTGAGCTATCAGCCAATTTCATTATTTACTAATAATATCTGGGAGACGCCGGCGCCGATGCGAATTATTGCGGTTTCGAACTCATTTTTTAATATTATTTCTTCGATGCGCGTACATACTTTGAAAAATTTTGCTTCGCATTCGCAGCCATTTTTGGCGTTATCAAATATGGGTTATTGGAGTAAATTGACAATTGTGGAAGATGGTCATCAATATTGGCGCTCACTATTCTATTTCAAGGGTGATTACAGCGTGAAGCCAATTCATATTCCGATTTATCAGGATGCAGTGATGGAGGACGGTCTCTGGAAGACTTTGAAGGCGCAATTTATTCAGCTAAGACGCTGGGATTACGGAGCTTCCGATGTGGCTTACGTAGGGGTGCGAACTTTCTCGAAAGATCGCCTGGAGCGAACTGGAATGAAATTCTGGCCGTTATTTATGAAATTTGCAAGGCTCCTAGAGGGGCACGTGACGCTTGCTTCAATCTCGCCAATGGTGGCGTTCGGTGGCTGGGTACCAAAATTACTCAATGCCTCCTCGAAGGAACTTTTGACCTTTAATTTGCCAAACACAATTTCTTACGTGCAGCTATTCGCTTCAATTGGTTTAATGGCGACGATCCTATTATCATTTAGGATGTTACCGAAGCGTCCGGCTCATATTAAAAAACCAAAGATTTTTATGCTGTTACAATGGCTTTTGATGCCAGTGGTGGCGATTATTTATCAATCTTTTACGGCGTTTTATTCGCAGACGAGGCTAATGGTGGGGAATTATATGGAAAAATTCGACGTCACGAAGAAAGTGGTGAAGAAATAAAAAAAGACGGATGTGAAATCCGGACGTGGGATTTAATACGGACAAGAGACTCCTAATTGGAAAGATGGGGAATAAAAAAAGACGGATATAAAATCCGTTTTTTAATTAACTAGATCTGGTGGGTCGCGAGGGATTCGAACCCCCGACTTCCTCCGTGTAAAGGAGACACTCTAGCCAGCTGAGTTAGCGACCCGTAGATGTATTTTACCATAAAATATGTTAGAATAAAAGAAATATTTTTGAGTAATTAGAAAGAAGGCAGAATGTGTAACCTATGTGGCGAAGATGAACAAAATGTAATGAAAATACGCCATACACTTAGTCATGTTTTAGCTGCCGCTTTGGTTGAAATGTATCCAGGAGTGCAGTTTGGCGTGGGCCCAGCGACGGCAACTGGTTTTTATTACGATATTGATCTTTCGGAAGTGAAGGACGCAGAGGGTAATGCAGTGAAAATTACCGATGCAGAGCTTCCAAAGATTCAGAAAAAAATGTATTCAATCGTCAATAAGAAGTTCGAATTGATCTATTCTGAGAAAAGTCGCGAAGAGGCTTTGGCTTGGGCGAAAGAAAATCATCAAAAATATAAGGTAGAGCTGATCGAAGATTTACCAGAATCAGAGACTATTTCTTTCTATCAACTCGGTGATTTTACAGATCTTTGCAAGGGTCCACACGTAGAGAATACCGGTAAGGTCGGTGCTTTCAAACTAATTAAGGTGGCTGGGGCCTACTGGCGTGGTGACGAAAAGCGTGAAATGTTGACGCGTATTTACGGTGTGGCCTTTGAGACGGAAGAAGAACTAAAGGAATATCTGCAGCGCCTAGAAGAAGCGAAAGCGCGTGACCACCGCAAACTTGGTAAGGAATTAGATTTATTTAGCTTTTCAGAATTAGTGGGCGCAGGTTTGCCGCTCTTCTCGCCTCGTGGGACTGTACTGCGTGATGTTTTGACAAATTATTCCTTGTTACTACGGGCGAGATACGGTTTTGAGCGAGTTTGGACGCCACATATTACGAAGCTGGATCTCTATAAGGCCTCGGGTCACTACGCAAAGTTCGGTGCGGAATTATTCTTGGTACATTCTCAAGTAAATGGGGAAGAATTTGCCTTGAAACCAATGAACTGTCCACACCATGCACAAATTTTTGCTAGTCGCCCACGTACGTATAAGGAAATGCCGGTGCGCTATATGGAATCTACGACTGATTATCGTGATGAAAAGTCGGGTGAGCTGGGTGGATTATCACGTGTGCGCTCTTTGACGCAGGATGATACCCATGTATTCTGCCGTAAAGAGCAAATTAAGGCAGAGATCCAGAACTTAGTCGGGATCGTGCGTGAACTCTATACCGTGGTGGGGATGAGTAAATTACGTGCTCGCTTATCTTATCGCAATGATGAGGATAAATATCTTGGTGATAAATCACTTTGGGAAATGGCTCAGGCGCAAATTAAAGAAGCGGCGATCGAAAATGGTTTGGATTACTTTGAAATGGAAGGGGAAGCAGCATTTTATGGTCCGAAGATTGATTTTATGGCTGAGGATGCGATTGGTCGTGAACATCAAGTGGCGACAATTCAGCTGGATTTTGTCCAACCGGAACGCTTTGGTTTGACTTTTGTGAATGAGAATGGTGAAAAAGAGCAGCCAGTGATGATTCATCATGCGACTTTGGGTTCAATTGAACGTTTTATGTCAGTATTTATCGAACATACTTCTGGTTGGTTCCCATTCTGGTGTGCGCCAGAACAGGTTCGTATTTTGACGGTGAACGACCAGGTGCTAGATTATGTAGAGAAAATCAAGCAGATCTTGAGCGAAGTAACACTTGAGATACCTTTGAAGCATAATGATTTGCGTTTTACTGCGGATGTATCTGATGAATCACTCGGAAAGAAGATTAAGCGTGCGGTCTCGATGAAGACACCGGTGTTATTAATCGTCGGTGAACGCGACAAGGAAAATGGTACGGTTTCAGTACGCGAAAAAGACGCGGAAAAAACGGTGGCACTAACGGAGCTTGCCGAATACTTACAAAATATTAAATAATGAGGGGTCTGGTCAGTGAGATTATAGGGGTGGCGCTGATCAGATTTTTATAGTAAAAAATTTATAGTAAAAATGAACACTAAAATTATAGTAATCGTGGGGCCGACAGCATCAGGGAAAACCGCGGTAGCGGTGGAGCTGGCGAAGCGTCTTAATGGTGAGATTATTAGCGCGGATTCGCGGACGATTTTTCAGGGTATGGATATTGGTACGGCGAAACCTGATCTGATAGAACGCGATGGGGTGCCACATTTTGGCTTTGATTTAGTGCGACCGGATGAGAGATTCACGGTGGTGGACTGGAAAAACTATGCGAAAGAGAAGATTGCTGAGATTTTAGCGCGTGGTAGGCAGCCAATCGTGGTAGGTGGGACGGGACTTTATGTTGATGCGCTGGTGTTTGACTATCAATTTTCAGAGGAAGCGAAAAGAAAAGAGCTTGACCGGAAAAAAATGGGGGATGAGTACGAAATTTATGGTATTTTAACTGATCGTGAAGAGCTAGGCAAGCGTATTAAAAAACGTGTTCAGTCGATGTTTAATGAAGAATTATATGAGGAATGCCGCAAACTGGCTCACAAATATGATTTTGGACTGCCTGCGATGAGGAGTAATATTTATCGATACGTTTGGGACTATTTGAACGGTATATTGAGTCTGGAGGAGGCGATAAATTTAGCTTCGACCTCAGATTTTCAGTTGGCAAAACGCCAGATGACTTGGTTTAAGCGGAACCCGGAAATAAAATGGTGCAAGCGTGAAGAAATTTTAGACAAGATTTTAGAGAAGTTTCAGGTTGGACACTACTAAAATACAGCTTCAGGTGCTAAAATATAAGTAATATGGGCAAAGAAAATACAACTCCTTTAGAAAAATTGTTCGGCTCAAAAACGCGAACAAAATTATTATCATTATTTTTTAGCAATATCGAGCGTTCCTATTATGTCAGGGAAATGACTAGGGTGATCGATGAACAAATTAATTCCGTGCGCCGTGAATTAAGTAATCTTGAATCAATCGGCGTGATTAAGAACGAAACCTATGACAATAAGGTTTATTATTCAGCGAATACGAAGCATCCATTCGCGAGAGCGTTAAATATGATGTTTTCGACTAAAGTTGATAAAGTATTAGTAGAGACTGCAGTGAAAGATAGTACTTGGGATGAATATATTCGCCCAGTGAAGTCATACCTGAGTTTCCTATTTGTGACGAACCGCGTGCCAGGACAAGATGGAATTGATATGCTGGTTGTGGGGGATGATAGGACGAAAAAGCTTTCGCGCTGGGCGGAAGTAGTGGAGAAAAAAGAGGGGAAGCCATTAAATTATGTGATCATTTCGCGTGATGATTTCAAATATCGATTGAGTGTGAAGGATCGATTCTTAAAAGAAATTATGGAAATGCAGCACATTGTCCAATATGATCCAGAAGGAATGTTGAATTAGCAAAATAGCAGGGTGGCCGAACAGATAAAGGAGGAAAATGTTTGAATTAGAAAGTAAAAGCCCAGAAACTATCGCGATTAAGACTAGTACAAAGCAGATTGCGATTAATTTTGTAGAGGGGACGATTGCGGCCGATCTCGGTGTGGGTGTGATTAGTGGACCTGGTGAATACGAAATTGGGGAAGTCTCCATCTTAGGTGTGCCAGTAATGAACAATACAAAAACCATCTACGATGTGAGCGTATCTGGGGTGCGTATCGGTATTTTGGGTGATATTGAAGAGGGATTAGATGACATCGGTGTCTCGGATATTCTCTGTACTAGCTCAGTGCGTGCGATTAGGGAAATTGGACCTAAACTTATCGTAGCGACAGGAAATGTCGACGGTATGGTAGCAGAACTTAAATTAAGTGCTCACACGGAAAAGAAACTGAAGATTAAACGCGCAGAAGATTTACCTACCACACAAGAAGTGGTGGTACTTAATTAAAAAATGTGTTCAAAGAGCTCGCGAAATAGCGAGTTTTTTGATGTCGTGATATGGGGAGCAGTATGAAAATGTATAAAAAATGTGTTCAGCTGAGGATTCTGAGTAAAATTAGTGTTCACTGTTGACTGGACGAGTTTGGGTCTTGGGGGTGATATAATATATATATGAATATGAATCCACTTAATCTCGTGATTGTTTTTACGATTATCATTATTTCTACGGTATTACATGAGGTGGCGCACGGTTATGCGGCTTATTTTCAGGGTGATACGACGGCGAAAGATGAGGGAAGGTTGTCTTTAAATCCATTAGTGCACCTAGACTTATTTACTTCGGTAATTTTGCCAGTTTTGTTATATCTTACAGGGGGAGTGGTGTTAGGTGCGGCGAAACCGGTACCCGTAGATAGGCGAAACTTAAGGAATGGGGAAGGCTCGATGGCAATTGTGGCGCTAGCTGGACCAATGATGAATCTTTTGATTGCGTTTTTGATGTTTATGATTGGACATTTTACGGGATTTTTAGATGATCGAGGCGTGATTGGATTTATTTTTGGTCAAACGATTATTATGAACCTGGGTTTTATGGTTTTTAATTTAATTCCAATTCCACCACTAGATGGATCGAGGGTGCTATATTACTTCTTATCCGATAAGTTACGCGAGGTGATGGATTTTATCGAAATGCGTATGGGGATTTTGTTTGTTTATCTATTCTTGGTGATTTTTGGCAGTGCATTATCGACTTTAACCTATAATGTGATGGTGGGAATTTTAAGCGTGTTTTATCTGTTAGTTGGGGCAGCGTAGGTTGAAATATTGGGTGAATTGTAGATATCGATAGGTGGTAATGACTGGCGAGTATTAGCACTTGCTTGGGGTGAGAAGGGTCGAGATTTGAATTGCAGAAAGCAATTTTTACTGTTATAATCGAATTATCCTAGTGGCAACATGATTTTCTGTATAGTCATGTTAAGGGATTTCGTGGTAATGGTTCTGCGGAATTATTACATAAGATTTTACCCACCGTAGTTAGATATTACGGAAAATATATGCCATTAGGATTTTTTGTTTTATAATGGATATATTAATCATGAGAATTTTGGTGGGAATTAATGAAGCAAAAAGTTAGAGTAGTCGGAATTATTAAGAAGGATGACAGCTTTTTGTTACTGAAAAAAGTATTACATGACGACTCCGATGCGGTGATGTGGAGTTTGCCGGCGGGGAAGATTAATTTTGGTGAACAGCCGGAAGAGGCGATGGGGCGAATGATTTTTGAGACCTTGAATCAAAAGATTGAGATGATTAAAATTCGTGATGTAATTACTTTTACAAATCAAAGTGATGGGTCGAATATTTATAATTTATATATCATATATGATATAACTTTGGCGAAAAGTGGTGATTTAAAGCTAGAATTGAATGAGAAATATTCAGCTTATAAATATGTAAGTTTCTCGGCGGATGTTAATTCGGATTTTCGCCTAGCGGATGATACCGCCTCGGTGGTTAGCGTGGAATTTGGTCATAAGAAGATTAGTAAAATGAATCGAATTGACGCGAGGGCAGCGGCGCTGGGGGCGACGATTTATACTGATGGGGGATCGAGGGGAAATCCGGGGCCATCGGCGGTTGGTTACGTAATTATTGATGAAAATGGCAAAGAAATAACGCGAGGTGGGGAATTTATTGGCTATGCTACCTCGAGATTGGCAGAATATTATGGCTTGAAGGTGGGGATTGAGAAAGCATTAGAATATGGATTTAAAACTGTGAAATTTGTGTCGGATAATTTGATGATGGTAAATCAAATGAACGGAATTTATACAGTGAAAAATAGTGATATTTTGCCGGTGTATGAGGAAATTTTGAAATTAATTCAGCGATTTGACGCGGTGGCATTTACGCACGTGAGGCGGGAACAAAATCAGGTGGCGGATGCGGAATTAAATACGGTTTTAGACGAATACACGATTGAAAAGATTTAAACGCCGCTTGTGGTAAACTAGAGGAAATGGGAGATAACTAGTGAAGATATTTTTTGCAGATAAACGGATCTTTGGCTATAAAAATTGAGTAATAAAAATATCGCAAAAATTGTGATAAGATAGATGTAGAGCTTGAAAGATAATCGCTTGGCTTAGCCAAGAGGAAAGTCCGGGCAGCATAGAACGCAGTAGTCGTTAATGGCGACCGTTCGAAAATTTAGACGGCTTTGGCCTAAAAAATTGAAGAATAGGGAAAGTACCACAGAGACAATACCGCCTTCGGGCAAGGGTGAAAAGTGTAAGGTAAGAGCTTACGGCAATCCATGGTGACATGGTTGATGGCAAACCCTACTGGCTGCAAGGAGTGCTACTAAACTTTGGTTCGAAGATGCACGCTTACCGCTTGAATATTTTGGCAACAAAATATCTAGATAGATGATTATCGGCTAAAAGGGAAGAAACTTTTATTGTGGTTTTACTTGTGATAAGAGTATTTGCGCCTTTTAGTTACAAAACCCGGCTTACTGATAGCTTAAAAATAGACCCTTACGGGTCTATTTTGTTATATCCAAATGAATAAATTATTTGATCAAACCTTTTTTCTTCAAAGTACGAAGAGCTGCGGTACTAACATTGATCTTAAGTTTCTTGCCACCGATGAGGAGGGTTTTCTTTTGGATGTTCGGTTTGAAAACTTTACGGGTCTTGTGCTGGGAGAAGCTTACGTTATGACCGTACATTTTTCCTTTACCGGAAATTTCGCAAATAGCCATTATTTAATCTCCTTTTTAACTTGTTCGACAATTGCCTGGAAGGCAGCTGGTTGGTTGACAGCTAATTCGGCCAAGATCTTGCGATCAACAGCGATATTTTGCTTTTTCATACCATTAATGAGTTGAGAATAGTTCAAGTCATATTGGTGAGCGGCGTTATTGATACGAGTGATCCAAAGAGCACGAAGATCGCGTTTACGATTACGGCGGTCGCGGTAAGCGTAGCGAAGGGCCTTAATAACACCTTGTTTAGCTAGACGGAAGCTGCGGGTGCGGTAATGTTGCATACCCTTAGCGGCAGCTAGAATTTTCTTATGTTTTGCGCGTGCGGCAACACCTCTTTTGATTCTCATGATTAAACTCCTAATGCGCTTTTAATGTTTTTAGCAATCTTACCCTCGACTGCACCAGCAGTCTTCATGTTACGTTTGCGGGCTTTAGATTTTTTGGCAAGAATGTGGTTGCCATAGGCGCGTTCGCGGATTAATTTACCGGTGCCGGAAATTTTAATACGCTTAGCGGTACCTTTGTGAGTTTTAAGCTTTGGCATAGGCTTTCCTTTTAGTTAATTTAGTATTCAATGTGCGATCAGGGAACCTTGAAAGTAGGAAATTACTTTTTTCGTACTCCGACTGATAAATTGCGTCCAGCAAATTGTGGTTTTCCTTCGACAATGGCATAATCGGCCATTTGTTCGAGGATACGACCAAGAAGTTGGGAACCAATTTCTTTGTGTGCCATCTCACGACCTTTGAAGGTGATGATAATGCGGCAGTGATCGCCATCTTCGAGAAAACTCTTAATTTTGCGGATTTTAATGTTGAGGTCATTGTCGCTGATTTTGAGACCAATCTTCATTTGTTTGAGCTCGGATTGCTTTTCGCGAGCTTTCTTACGATTTTTAGCCTCTTCTTTCATCTTTTGGTATTGATATTTACCCCAATCGATGATTTTAACGACCGGAGGGGTGGCATTACCTGCAATTTCGACGAGGTCGACACCTTGCTCCCGGGCCAGAACCTGAGCTTCTTTGCTTGACATGATGCCAAGCTGCTCTCCATTAGTGCCAATAACGCGTACCTGTTCATAGCGGATTTCTCCATTGATTTTGGTGCGTGAAGTCTTAGTACTAATGTTGATTCCTTTCTTTTTAACCTTAGGGTGAATTATAACAAAAATTTTAGGGATTTTCAAGGGGTAAATCAGGGTGAAAAGGTAGCAAAGCAGATGGCTTCCTTGAGATGTTCGAGTTTGATTTCTGGTGAGTTATCATAATCGGCGATGGTGCGGCTGAGTTTGATGATTTTAACGATGGCGCGAGAAGAGAGTCTGAAAGCTTCAGTAGCGCGTTTTAATTCGGTTTTTAGGGTTGAGCTTAGGTGAATATATTGAGAAATTTCAGCAGAAGTGAGGGTGCCGTTGAATTTTTCTAGAGAATGGTAGCGTTCAGCTTGAAGCTGGGTAATTTGTTGGATTTTATTTTGATAGAAGTGGAGATTATTGGTGGAATTATTAGGAGGTGACTTAGTGGAGAGGTGATCGATGAGGAGATTTTGATCAAGATAGGGAAGATGAAGCTTAATGTCGATACGATCAAAAATTGGGCCACTGAGATGTTTGGCGTAATTGTGAATTTGAGTGGGAGTGCAGGTACAGGGTTTAATATGGGACCCATAATATCCACATGGACATGGGTTCATGGTCGCGAAGAGCGTGAAATTGGCGGGAAAAGTGGCGCGTTCCTTGGCGCGGGAAATTGAAATTTGGTGGTCTTCGAGCGGTTGACGTAGAGCTTCGAGGACGGAACGAGGGAATTCGGGTAATTCGTCGAGAAAAAGAATGCCGAGATGAGCAAGGGAGATTTCACCTGGAATTATGGGATTTCCACCACCAATGATAGAGCAGGCAGAGCTACTATGGTGAGGCTGACGAAAGGGACGTTTCCTAGGAATTTGATCAAGTTCGGTGGTGAGACCGTGAATTTTGTAAATTGAGATAAGTTCGGCGGGGCTAGGTGGCGGAAGAAGATCTTTGGCTGCGCTCGCGAGCAAAGTTTTACCACTACCTGGTGGCCCAGAAAGAAGTAGATTATGATGTCCGGCAATAGCGAGAATAAGAGCACGTTTAGCAAAATCGAGACCTTGAATTTGATCAAGAGTACAGAAGGAGGAGTTAGGAGAAGAGATGGGGGTAGGGGTAGGGTTCTTTTCCGAAATCGATGTGAGGTCTGGAGGGGAAATTTGGCTTGAACTATCAAGTGGCGGGATAGAAATTTGATGTTTGAGATGGAGAAAAAGCTGTTTAAGGGTTTGCACGGGGTAAATTTTGATGTCTTGAATAAGAGTAGACTTGGTAGCGGAAGCGGCAGGAAGAAAGATCTGTTTGAAGCCGTGTGTTTTAGCGGTCTCGATAATGTTTAGAATGCCTTTGACTGGTTTCAAACTACCATCAAGAGATAATTCACCAGCGAAAAAGAGACTCTTAATATCTTCTTCGCGAAGTTGTTTGGCGAGAATTAGGATATTAATGGCAATAGGTAAATCTAGGGAAGAGCCACTCTTGATGAGGTCGGCAGGAGCAAGATTGATAGTAATCTTGTGTTTTGGAAAAGAGAAATCCGAATTCATGATGGCGCTGCGAACGCGTTCTCTAGATTCAAGAATGGTTTTATCACCCATACCCACGAGATTAAAACTCGGGAGACCTTTATTAGTGGTGCCTTCAACTTCAATAAGTTGTCCAGAATAGCCGGTGGGGATGGCGGTAAAAACTTTAACATTCATATTTTTATAATGAATCGTTTTGTTAAAAATGCCAAGAAAATGATGATTTTGGTGAGTATGAAAAAGAATTATAAGCGACATTTTAAGGGGTGAATGGTGAATAAAATGAGGGGAATGATAACTTGCTTATGCTTTTGATAACTTGCTTATGCTTAGTATTTTTCTGCAGAATGGGCGTGAGATGGGCTAACTAGGGCAAGATTAGGGAAGAATAGAGTATGGTCTATCTTTTTATGATATAATTAAATTAGTTGGGGCTGACAAAGCTTAGACGGATTATTAACAGATATCAGGCATGACGATTGATACCGTAAGTATTGAAAAAGTGAAGAAAATACTTCCAAGCACGTGCTTTATGCACCTGCTTTTGCCTAATTTAATATAGGCTGGTCTAACTCCAAGTTTTCGTAGTAGTTAGATTATCAGATTTACGAGAATAGATTTCGGACAGTGACGAGGCTGAAGTCGAAAATCAGTCATGGTAATCTATAGTTTTGTTATTTGTCGCTATAGATATAAACCAAGATGAAATAAATAACTATGCATGTAGAATGATATCATGAAGATTTTTCGGACCCGGAGGCAGTATCCGGCAGCTCCACCAATCGATTTTTAATGGCCTTTTTCGAGGCTATTTTTTATGTTTTTAAATAAATAAATGCCTGAGAAATGATTTTGATTGAAAATAAAAAATGTAAAATTAAGTCCAACAGGGGTGGATGACTTAAAATAGCTCAAAATAATAAAAAATGTGTTCAAGTAAAACTAAAATTGTTCAAAAATAGTATACAGAGCTAACAGGGGTAGATGTGGAAAACTAAAAAATAGGGCAAAATTGTAAAAAAATTATTCAAAAATATGTTGACATTAGCGTTTTGAAGCGGTATTATAGAGGTAGCTTTTGAATAATAAAATTGTTCACAAGCCAAAAACAAACAATATAGCCAAAAAACTCCACACTCTACAAAAGAAATCGGTATTCCTCGCAGTTTGACCGATTTCTTTTTTTATTTTGCCTAATTTAGGCGTTTTTTATAAATAAAGTTTTGTGGTGGGTTTTTAGACGGAAATTATCTACTATAGTTTTTTTGTGATGAAATGGGATTAGTTTTTCGATTGGTATTTGAAAATCTTAATTAATGCTTACTAATATATTTTTGATCGATATTTGGAAAAGGGAAATGTGGGGATTTTTTATTCTAAACAATATGAAGTATAGCGTCTAATTTTTTTGAAAATCAAAAGATTTTAGGATTAAAGATAAAGCTTCTACTTTTTGATTTTAGAAGGAAATTTTTGTGAAAAATAATCGGATTTATGTTGTATTTTGGTATGTTATTAATTACAACATAGAATTTTTAGGCTTTTTTGTAGTATTTTGTACAATAGTGAATGTTTTAGATATTTGGGATCTAACAGATAGGTGATTATTATTGTTGTATTTTATACTTAAAATCTAAGCAAAAAAGGCTTGCATAAAATATACACCCGTGATACTATAAGAATGTCGAAAGACAAAAATACAAATAAACAACACATTAACAATTAGGAGAAAGATCAATGTAGTGACGAAGACTACGTTAGCCAGATTTTCTGGCGTATCAGCTGAGGCTGATCTTTTGCCCCACTAAAAGTGGAGCGGTCAATTTCAAGCGGTGATGGTTGTGGTTTATAGTTATGTTTTTGCCAGATAACCACCCGCTTGACTATGGTATTTTCCATCGTACATTAGATAAATTTATGGAAAATCGAAGCATTAGGAAATATTTCTGGGAGGGAATAGGAAATTGCTTTATAATAGTCTTATGGTTAATCTATTGATCGGAATTTCAAGCTTAATTTCTTTGGTCATTTTGGTAGTTATGCTCTTCACTACTACACCAATGATGGTCGGCCCGCTAGGGATTATGCTGGCTTTTGTGCTGCTTTATGTTCTGGTTTTTGGAATTATTACCTGGGTGATGAACCTGTTTTTGAAGGTAGTTTTTCTAAAAAACAGAACTACACAGACGGACTATTTTAAGGCGGGAATTATTGCGATGTACCCGATTATGTTGTTGATTTTGGTGGCTTCAAGTGTGACGAATTTGCTGGTTTTGATTTTCTTACCGGCATTTTTTGTTGGTTTGTTATTTTTTGTGTTCACCAAGATGGTGAAATAGTATTTTTTTCATAGTGTTTATGCTAAAATAGGGGCATGGATCAGAAAAATATTGGGCAGGTTTCTGGAGTAAATGATCGAGAACGACAGGATTTTTCTGGCTTAAATTCTTCTTCAGCGGAACAGGTACCGGATGGGATGGGGCAGATGCTTTCGGGTGATTTTGGGGCGGAACAGGTACCAACTGGGCTGACGCAAGATGAAGCTGTGGCGAGACTGAACCAAATGTTTGAAGCTCAGGGAATGCCTGGGGCGAACGGTTTTGACAGAGGACAGATGGCGATGGGCCAGATGGCGATGCAGGCGCAGATGAATAGTGTGCCGGGGCAGGCGCAAATGAACGGTGTTCCGGAGGAGATGCGAATAGGAGGCGTCTCAGAGGGAATGCAGCCGAGTGGTGTGCCAGAGTGGGTGCAGACGAATGGTGTGTCGGGGCAGGGGCAGTTTGAACAGGTAAACCCAATGCAAATTCATTCAGAGCAGATACAAGGCTTTGAAAATGCAAATTCACAGATTGAACAAGAAAAAAATCTGGAGACAGAACGGGCGGAGGTCGAACAAGGGGATGAATTCAGTGATGAGGGGGTGCCAAAAAGTGATTTGGGTAAGATTGTAACGGTGGGGACGCGGACCTTTGAGGACGGAAAGTTGATCGGAACAGACCTACCGAAGGCGCGGGATCGAGACGGACTAGAGGAAGAGATTTTGAAAGAAGTTGAAAAAACCAAGAAGATTAAAAGTCCGACGATGCAGTATCGACAAAAAAGAATGTTGAGCGCGAAGCTTCTGCTCGATAGATATGGAAGAATACTCGGTCAGGATAATTAAGAGATAAAACAGAGCTAATTGAGATAAAAGAAGAGATAAAAATGAACGGGAATCAGGTAGAAAATATTATTATGCGAAGAAACACGACGGGAACGTCAGCGGATTCTGAGGCAAATAAAACCACACAAAAAAATCTGCAGGATGAACAAAAAAGTAGTTCAATTTTTGTACCAAAGCAGGGAGCGGATTTCTCCAAAATTTTCTCAAACAACATTATAATTGGTGTACAAATTTTTATCCTAATTCTAGTGGCCGCTCTCTTTGTAGGAGTGAAGATTTTAGCTAAAAAACGTAAGGCGAAGGAATATGAGCGTTCACTAAAATTAATTCCACTTTTGATTCATTTGCCTCCGGCTACTGATGATATTCAAGGTGGCGGAAGAGATGAGCGCGATGTAAATGAAGAGGCGATTTCGCAGTCGACAATTATGTATTCAATCATCGCTTCGACGTTGAAAAAAGAGAGTTTTAATACAAAATTATACGGTCAGAAATATTTTTCGTTCGAAATGGTGGTGGTCGATGGCTTGGTGAAATATTATGCGGTAGTACCGGCAGTGACGACGGAAATTGTGAAGCAGGCGATTCAATCTTCTTATCCAACGGCGCGCTTAGAGGAAGCAGAGGTGGAAAATATCTTCTCGAATGCCGGGCTGGGTGACGAAGCGAAAGAAGATGAAGATAGCCGTAATGTGGCAGGTGGGGAGCTAATCTTTAAGAAGGAAGAATATTATCCAATCCAGGTATTTTCAGAATCGAAATGGGATGCGCAATTAGCGATTTTGAACGCTTTCGCAAAGGCAAAAAAAGGTGAAGGGTTAGGGTTGCAACTGATGTTTCGCCCAGTGGGGGATAGTTGGCGAAAAAAAGTTGAAGAAATTGTAAAAAATTTACGAGAGGGTAAAAAAGTTAAATCGGGCAGTGGATTCTTCGGACAAGGCCGAGTACTAAATTTAATCATGGACGTTATTCGCGCACCATTCGAAGTGCCGGAATTACATGAGTATGATAAAGGCAAGGAAACGACGAAGGAAGTTTCGCAGGCGAAGCTCGACGAAGCACAAATGATTGAAAATAAAACCAAGTATCCGGTTTTTGAATGTTTGATTCGCGTGGTAGCGCATTCTAGTAGCCATGAACGCAGTGAGGCCTTGGTTGGCGGTGTGGTGGCAGCGTTTTCACAATTGGATTCGCCAACCATGAACGGTTTCAAATATGATATGGCGAAAAAAATGGACACTTTGGTGACGAATTATATTTTTCGCTTTTTCCCAACCAAGAAAAAGGGGATGATTTTAAATACACAGGAACTGGCCTCGATTTTTCATTTGCCATCTGAGGCGGCAATTCCATCGTCGGGGGTAGAGAGACAGATGACGAAACAGGTAGATGCGCCAACCGTATTAGTAGAAGAGGGTTTGGAGCTCGGGGTCAACGAATATCGTGGCAATACGAAGATGATTAAGCTAAGTGAAGATGACCGTAGGCGCCATACCTATATTATCGGTGCCTCTGGTATGGGTAAGTCGGTACTTTTGAAGAATTTGGCCTATCAAGATATGTTGGCAGGTAGGGGCTTCTGTTTTATTGATCCGCATGGTGACGTAACAGATGAGTTGCTTTCGATGGTGCCAGAAAATCGTATTGATGATGTAATTTATTTCGATCCATCAGATACAGATTTTCCAATTGGGATGAATATGTTGGAATTTGCCACTACGGAACAGAAAGATTTTATCGTGCAAGAGGGGATTAATATGCTGTATTCGCTGTATGACCCGGGACATACAGGTATTTTTGGTCCACGTGGTGAGCAGATGTTTAGAAATGCCGCGCTGCTTTTGATGAGTGACCCGAGAGGCGCGACTTTTCTCGATATTCCGAATCCGTTTATCAATGCAGACTTAGTGGCAGATAAGCTGAAATATGTGACAGATCGTGACCTCTATGATTATTGGACCAAGGAATTTCCAGCTTCTCAGAAATCGAACGATGCAGGCGAGGTGGTGACTTGGTTTGCCTCAAAATGGAGCCCATTTAAGCAAAATACGATGATGAAGCGGGTGCTTGGTCAGACTAAATCGGGCTTTAATATTCGTGAAATTATGGATCAGCAAAAAATTCTATTGGTGAACCTTTCGAAGGGTAAGCTCGGGGAACTAAACTCGAAGCTTCTGGGTATGATTTTTGTGATGAAATTCCAGACGGCGGCGATGTCGAGGGTGGATACACCAGAGCATGAACGTAAGGATTTCTGTCTGTTCGTGGATGAGTTTCAGAATTTTTCGACAGAATCTTTTGAATCGATTTTGTCGGAAGCTCGTAAGTTCCGTTTGAATTTGATTGTGGCGAACCAGTTTATGACGCAGCTAACAGATAAGATTCGTGAAGGCGTATTGGGTAACGTAGGTACGATTATTGCGGGTCGTCTGGGTGTAACAGATGCGGAAATGATGGAAAAAGTCTTTACGCCGACTTTTAAGGCGGAAGATTTGCATAAGCAACCAAATCGTCACGCAATTGCGACGGTTTTGATGCACGGTATGCCATCGGCGCCGTTTACGATGAGGCTTTTGCCACCGAGGGGTAAGGAAGACCGGAATATTTTTGCGGCTCTAAAAGATTATTCAGCGAAGAAATATGGTCGTCCAGGGGAAGAAGTGGAAAAGGAAATTGAGGATCGCTTGAGGATTAGCGAGGCGGAAGAGGGGCGAGCAAATATTGAAAATGGGAATTTTGCCAGCAATGAACCTTGGGATGGCGCGATGGATGCGGCGCTTGGTTTAGATAATTTTGATCGAGACGAAAAGGGTATTCCATTAGGGGTGAAGAAAGTGCCGGCCAGTGAGGCAAAGGCGGGGAGCCCAGAGATGGCGGAATTTTTGGAGAAAATGAAAGCTGAGGAGGGGAGTGAGAAAAAGGCCGAGAGGGCAGCTAGTGATATGGCTGAAGCAGCGGTCGGAAGGGGTGAATCTGAGGATCTTGACGCGGGGGCTAAGAAGGAAGGCCGTGCGGAATTCACCTTGGATGACATTAACGCGGAATTAGATAATTTAATGTCGTCTGGTAACTCAGAGGTGAGTAGTGCAAAAACGGAATCTGGTAACTCTGGAATGAATAATGCGAAAACGGAAGAAAATGCCTCGGAAGTAGTAAACGTGCCGATGGAGGCTGTATCTGAGGCGAACCAGGAAGATGGGCGTCTAAAAGACGGTACGGTGGTAAAAATTCGCTAATATTAAAGCTAGTGAAACATATTAAGGCTAGTGAAGCGAAAATTGTGAGAATAGCTTAAAAGGCTATAAGTACCCAAAAAATTAGAACAATGGCCTTAAAACGGCTTAGAACGCGAAATATCGCCATTTTACCTTGACAGCTAAACTAAAAATGGTTACACTAAAGTAGATATCAAGTGAGGTTAAAACGACTGGAAAAGGGATTCTAGAAGAATCATTTGGAAAGACGTGGGTGGTGAGCCAGAGAGGTATCAAGTTAACTTAAAAGAGGTATTTTCTTGATGGCTGGAAAACAAAAAGTTGAAGAATACGACAGCTCGGAAATTCAAGTTCTAGAGGGGCTTGAACCTGTTCGTGTGCGTCCAGGTATGTATATCGGTTCGACCGGTTACGATGGTTTGCATCATTTAATTAAAGAGATTGCGGATAACTCGATCGATGAAGCGATTGCGGGTTACGCAAATAAGGTTGAAATTACATTGCTCGCTGACGGTGGTGTAAAGGTGGAGGATAACGGACGTGGTATTCCGGTCGATCTTCACCCAAAGACCCATAAGTCGACACTGGAAACGGTTTTGACGGTGCTACACGCCGGTGGTAAGTTCGGTGGCGGTGGCTATAAGGTTTCATCCGGTCTTCACGGGGTGGGTTCATCAGTGGTGAACGCGCTTTCAACTAAGATGATTGCCGAAGTTTATCGTGAGAAAAAAGTCCATCACATCGAATTTGAAACTGGTAAAACCATAGCACCTTTGAAAATTGAAGGTGGTACTACGAAGCAAGGAACTTGTATTGTTTTCTATCCAGATCCAACCATTTTTAAGGAAACGACGACTTTTGATTACAACTGGGTGTCACATTATGCGAGACACCAGGCTTACCTCACGAAGGGAATTTTAATTTCGGTCTTTGATGAACGTACTGGTGCGAAAGAGGCCTTCTACTTCGAAGGCGGGATCAAGAGCTACGTGAAGCGTCTAAATAACGGCAAAGAGGTGCTTTCGGATACGATTTTCTATGTCGATAAACAGATTGAAGATTCGGAAGTGGAAATTGCCGTTCAGTATAATGATACCTACGCAGAAACCATGAAGCCATTCGCTAATAACGTTTTGACCCCTGAAGGTGGTTCGCATGTGGTGGGCTTCCGTACGGCTTTGAACCGTGTACTAAATGATTATGCACGCAAGAATAATCTTTTGAAGGAAAAAGAGGATAACCTAACCGGTGACGATATTCGTGAAGGTTTGACGGCGGTGGTTTCGGTGAAATTGCCTAACCCAGAATTCGAAGGTCAGACCAAGAATAAATTGGGCAACCCAGAGGTGCGTGGCTATGTCGATAAGGTAATGAGCGAATATTTTGGCTACTTCCTCGAGGAAAATCCAGCGATTGCGAAGAAAATCGTCGGTAAGGCAACTTTGGCGGCACGTGCCCGCAAGGCGGCAAGAGCGGCGCGTGATAACGTAATTCGTAAGGGTGCCTTCGAAGGTTTGAATTTGCCTTCGAAATTGGCCGACTGTTCTTCTAGAGACCGTTCAGAATGTGAACTCTTCATCGTAGAGGGTAACTCGGCGGCGGGTTCCGCCAAGGAAGGTCGCAACTCGAAGATTCAGGCGATTTTGCCGCTTCGTGGTAAGGTGTTAAATACCGAGCGCGCGAGATTAGATAAGATGTATGCAAATGCGGAGCTGGTGTCTTTGATTAAGGCTCTAGGTGTAGGGATTGGTGATCAGTTCGATATCTCTGGACTACGTTATTTTAAGATTGTATTCATGACCGATGCGGATGTGGACGGTGCACATATCTCGACGCTACTTCTGACTTTCTTCTTCCGCTATATGCCAGAGGTGGTGAAGGGCGGACACGTTTATTTGGCGAAACCACCTTTGTTCGGTCTAATTAAGGGTACGGGTGCGAACCGTAAAATTGATTATATTTATGATGAAGCGGCCTTGGAAGAAAAATTGACTCAGCGTATCGAAGCACGTGTGAAGGAAGGCTTAAAGATTAATCCAGAAGATGAACGTTTCAAGCAGGCTGGCTATACGGCACAACAGCGCTTTAAGGGTCTTGGTGAAATGAACGCGCAGCAACTTTGGGATACCACGATGAATCCAGAGAATCGTGTTTTGATTCGGGTGAACATCGAAGATGCAGAAAAAGCGGATGCGATTTTTACGAAATTGATGGGTACGGAAGTTGAACTACGTAAAAACTTTATTCAGTCACGTGCTGCCTCAGTTAATATTGATGATTTGGACTTCTAAGGAAAGGATGAGAAATGACGAAAAACGATAAAAAAGTTCCACAAGAGCCAAATGATGAAAAAATCAATGCTGAGATGAATGCGGCAGAAAATGTCGCAGAAGGAATGATTGATGAAGCTGCAGAGGAGATGGAAGATGCTCATCTGGGTGGATTAACGGCCCACCGTGCAGTAGATGGGGTCGAGGAATTGACCGTTGAAAACGTAATGGAAGATTCGTTCTTGCGTTATTCGATGTCGGTGATTATTGATCGTGCCTTACCAGATGTGCGTGACGGTCTGAAGCCAGTACATCGCCGTATTCTTTATGCGATGTATAAAAATGGTTGGCGTGCACCACATGCCACGGTAAAGTCGGCGCGTATCGTCGGTGAAGTGATGGGTAAATATCACCCACACGGTGATTCTTCGATTTATGATGCAATGGTGAACTTGGCGCAACCTTGGAAGATGCGTTACACCTTGGTAGAAGGTCAAGGTAACTTCGGTTCGATGGATGGTGATGATCCAGCGGCTTCACGTTACACTGAGGCCAGAATGGATAAGGTGGGCGCTGAGCTTCTGGCAGATATCGAGAAGGAAACCGTAGATTTTCGTGATAACTTCGACGGTACAGAGAAAGAGCCAGTAGTTTTGCCAGCCGCTTTGCCAAATATTCTTTTGAACGGCCAGATGGGTATCGCGGTCGGTATGGCGACTAATATCCCACCACACAACCTCGGTGAAGTAGTGGACGCGACGGTGGCTTTGATTGATAATCCCGAAGCAAGCCTGGAAGATTTGATGAAGCACGTGAAGGGTCCAGACTTCCCAACGGGTGCCGAAGTTTACGGTGGTGCACCGATGAAGCAAGCTTATGCAACCGGTAAGGGTTCGGTGACGATTCGTGCGGTAGCCAACATCGAAGAGCGCAAGAATGGCCGCTTTAATATTGTGGTTACCGAAGTGCCTTACGGAATGAGTAAGGAAGGCTTTATTGAGAAGGTTCGTCAGCTGGTTTTGGATAAAAAATTGACTCACATCGCGGATGCACGTGACGAATCAGCGCGTGGTAAGATTCGCGTGGTGGTGGAATTAAAGAAAGATGCTTATCCAAAGAAAATTTTGAATCAGCTCTATAAGATGACGGATTTGCAGACCAATTTCCACTATAATGTGCTGGCTTTGGTGAACGGAATTCAGCCACGTATTATGGGTTTGAAGGAAATTTTGGCAGAGTTTATTAAACATCGTCAAAAAGTGATTCGTCGCCGTACCGAGTATGATTTACGTAAGGCTAAGGAACGCGCGCATATTCTCGAAGGTTTGAAAATTGCGCTGGATAACATCGATGAAGTGATTAAAACGATTCGCGAATCTTATGATGACGCCGATAAGCGTTTGATGGAACGTTTTGGTTTATCAGAAATTCAGGCCGCGGCCATCTTGGCCATGCAACTACGTCGTTTGCAGGGCTTGGAACGCGATAAGATTGAGGCAGAACTGCAAGAATTGATGGCTTTGATTGCGAAATACGAAGAGATTTTGGCAGACGAAGCAAAGATTTTGAACGTGGTGAAAGAAGAACTGCTAGCTATGAAAGAAAAATACGGCGATAAGCGTCGTTCGAAGATTTTCAATCATGAACTAGGTAAATTCTCGGAAGAAGAATTGATCCCAGAAGAAGAGAGCGTGATCTTGCTCACAGCAGAGAATTACATCAAGCGTGTGTCACAGACTGATTTCCGCCGCCAAAACCGTGGTGGTAAGGGTAAGAGAGGAATGACTACGAAGGAAGAAGATGTAATTTCGCAGATTTTGACGACAAATTCTCATGATTTCCTCTATATTTTCACTTCACAGGGTCGTATGTTTAAGATGAAGGCCTATGAAGTGCCACAGGCTTCTTTGACAGCGAAGGGTACGGCAGCGGTGAATTTGTTGAATATGCATCCAGACGAGAGGATTACGGAGATTATCAAGTATAACGAAGATAATCAGCAGTCAGATGATAAGGGTGATGATGAGGCGGATGAATACCTCTTTATGGCAACCAAGAACGGTACGATTAAGAAGACCGCAATGAAGAATTACGCGAATGTGCGTTCGAATGGTCTGATTACGATTAAATTGGACCCAGGAGATGAATTGAAGTGGGTGAAGCCAACTACAGGGAAGAATGATATTATTATTTCTACCTCAGCTGGTCAAGCAATTCGCTTTAATGAAGCCGATGTGCGTGCGATGGGTCGTTCGGCGATGGGTGTGCGTGGAATGCGCCTCCGTCCGAAAGATGAAGTCGTGGGTATGGATATCGTGACTGATCCAAAGCAGAAATTGATCGCAGTTTCGGCCAATGGTTACGGTAAGTCTACACTGGTGGCCAACTTCCCAACCCATAAACGTGGTGGTGTGGGTATTAAGGTGGCGGCAGTGACAGCAAAGACTGGTCCAATCGTGGCGGTGCATACTTTAGATCCAGAGGCGAGCGAGGTGATTATGATGTCATCGAACGGTCAAGCAATTCGTGTGGCGGTGAAAGATATCCCAACCCTCGGTCGCGCCACTCAAGGTGTACGCATCATGCGAATGGCAGAAGGTGACACGGTGGCTTCAATCGGTATCGTTTTACCGGAAGAAAAAGATGAAGAAGAGACTAACGAATAACTAGGTCTTTAGGAAAAAGTACGCGTCTAGCGTACTTTTTTGTGGGGTTAGCAGTGGTTTTAGTGGGTGGTGGGGGTTTTGGAGGAATTCTGGCTGATATTTTGTCGGGTGTCTTGTGGGATTTTTATTAGGCATAACTTGCTTATGGCAATTGATAACTTGCTTATGCTAAAAATTTTTGGGGGAATTTTACCTCTGTTAAATTATTTTTGAAAATGCTTATGGTTGTGATTTTTGAGAT
>CALIJO010000020.1 GCA_938017655.1 uncultured Candidatus Saccharibacteria bacterium | reverse complement strand
AGCGAAAATATATTGATAGCCACTGGCTAATCTTCGCATTGCAGGGTGTGTTGGCGCTTCTTTTTGGCTGGTACGCTCTTTTTACAAATCTGAATAGTTTCGAAGCGATCATTATCATCGCAGGTACGGTTTTGCTCGGTCTCGGTATTATCGAGATGTTAAACCTCCTCACTCGCACGCATTTGAAAGAAACTTGGGGTCTTTCACTACTCATGGCAATTCTCGAAATTGCCGCCGCTTTCGCCCTGCTTTTTGCCAAAGACCAAAATGCTATTTGGCACCTCGTTATTATCGGTCTGTACACTATTGCCCGTGGTATTCTCGAAATTTTCATTGGTCTGGGTTCCGTCGACGATCTGACTGACCGCTTCATTTGGGTTCTCACCGGTGTTTCCGGTTGTATTATCGGTATCGTGGTTGTGAACGCTGGTCATCTCGGCAATCTGCCATTTATTAAATATTTCGGTTCTTATATGATGATTTTCGGTATTTCGAATTTAATTTATGCCATCCATAATAAAGAACAAAAACACGATTATGAAACTGATCTTCGTGAAAAACGTATTGAAAGTCGTGAGAGACGCGCCAAAAATGCTAAGAAAATTGCCGCCATTAAAGAACTTTCTGTAAAACCAGATCGTGTCTATAAGTCGAAGAACCTTGGTGAAAAAACTGCACATAAGTCGGTTAAAAAAGCCGCTACTAAGAAAACCAAAAAACCAACTGCCAAGAAAATTTCTAAAAAATAAAGTCAATTTGAAATAGGGCCAAGTGCCCTATTTTTTATTTATCAAGTTTATTCACCCCTGTAATCTTTGACTATTATGCTTCAATCTTGTATAATTAAGTCTCAAGGAGAAATTATGAAATATAAGTTACCTACCAAGGCTGTTATTACTGACGCTGGCTTTGCTAGCCGCTATCTACCAATTACTAAAACCGTACCTAAGGCCATGCTCCCACTTGGCAATCGCCCAATCATGCAACTCGTAGTTGAAGAATGTGTGGATGCTGGAATTAAGGAAATTATCATCGTCGCCACTCCAGAAGGTAAGGGAGTTTACGAAGATTACTTCAATAATTCCGTGAACCGCATTAGAAAGCAACTCGCTTCTCAGGGTAAGCTTGATCGTTATGCTCCAGTGCAGCGCGTTCTCGATTTTCCAAAAATCACCGTCATCGAGCAAGATCAAAGCTATCCATATGGTAACGGTTCTCCAATTGCTTCCGCCCGTCCTTACATTCGCGATGACGAGGCCTTCGTGGTCGCCTATTCTGATGATGTAGTTTTCGGTCACTCTGATATTAAAACCTTGATTGACTCATATAGGAAACATGAAGATGCTAAGGCTATCATTATTTCTCAAGAAATGCCACGCGAAGTTTTGAATAAGTATGGCATTATTAAACTTCGTGATGCAGAACTTCAAACTCTCGAAAATATCATCGAAAAACCAGCTATTGAACAGGCTCCATCTAATCTCACTTCTTATGGTCGCTATCTTTTGACCCCAGAAGTTTTTGAGCACCTTGATCCAAAGAATATTGGTCTCGATAATGAGCTCTGGACGGTCGATGCGATTACCAAGATGGCTGAAACTGGCAACGTCTACGTCGAAAAAACCAAGGGTCGCTGGATGACTACTGGTGATCCAAAAAATTACGCTCTTGCCTCACTGGCTTATAACTTCATGTACGAAGATTTTGGTGAAGATATTAAGAAATTTATCCGCGAAATCTAAATTTCATCTCAAAGTAAAATGCCATCCGTGAAGATTACAGTATAACCCGTAATCCGCTTGGCTAAAAAAATATAACTGGTAGCTCCAGTTATATTTTTTATTTCATCGAACTTATGCTAAAATAGTTACCAGAAAGGTTTATATGAATACAGCAGAATGGATTTTAGTAGCGATTTTATCAATGACTTTGTTAGTCTTTCTGGTTGTCGGTATTATTTTCTTGGTTAAATTCATTCACCTACTTTCTGAGATTGAAATCATGGTGCAAACCGGTCAATCCATCGCCGAAAAAGCCGATGACGTGGCAGATAATATTAAGGATATGACCTCGGTCGGACCTCTTGCAAGGAGCTTGGTGAAGGATATCCTGGCTAAAAAACTGATGAGTTTTGTTAATCCATCTAAGCCTCGCACTTCTGCGAAAAAGACTACTGCAAAAAAGTCGACAAAGTAATATAATATAAATATATTAACAAAAAGGAGGAATATGAAAAAATCTACTGGTCATTTTGTTCTCGGTACCATATTTGGTATGGCTCTTGGTGCGATTGCTGGGGTTCTTTCTGCTCCAAAGTCTGGCAAAGAAACTCGTGCTGAAATTAAGGCCAAAGGCGGTAAAATCTACCACGATCAAAAAGAGAATCTAGGCAAGATTTATCACGAACAGAAAACTAATTTTGGAAAATTTAAGCAAAAATTTGCAAAGAAAGCTGCTGAAGTCGAAGAAGAGGTTGTAGAGCCTGTCGAAGACGAGGTTGTAGAACCTGTCGAAGATGCAGTTTCTGAAGAATTAACCGACGATACTGAGGAGTAAATGTCGGCGCCCGCAGAGGCCTCCCCATCTACCGAGGCAAATAACGACGATTTTTTGAAGTTTTGCGAAGAAATTGATTCACCGGACCATATTCTGGCTCCGGCGGATTTTGTGCATCTACATAATCATACGCATTACTCACTTCTTGATGGTCTGACCAAGGTTCCAGATCTCATTAAGTATGTCAAAGAAACCGGCATGCAAGCCGTGGCGGTCACCGACCACGGTACCATGTCGAGCCTGATTGAGCTTTATAAGGAAGGGCAATCTGCTGGCATCAAACCGATTCTGGGTCTCGAAGCTTATGTGGCGGCCAGGAGACGCACCGATAAGGATCCCGCGCATGATAAGGTGCGTTATCACATCACCTTGCTCGCCATGAATGACCAGGGTTTTGAAAATCTCTGTCGCCTCGCCACCGAAGCAGAAATTAATGGTAAATATTACAAACCTCGTATCGACCATGAAATCATGGAAAAATATAACGAGGGAATTATTTGTCTCTCTGGCTGTGCGAGCTCGGAAATTTCCGTGCGCCTAAAAAATGGTGACATGGACGGCGCCAGAAAACTAGTTGATTGGTATAAGGAAGTCTATAAGGATCGTTTTTACCTTGAAATGCAAGATCACGGTCATCCAGGGTCCCCCACCCACTGGGAAGTGCAGGATCGCATCAATCAAGGTTTGCAGCAAATCGCCAAAGAAACTGGCTTGCCGCTTGTCGTTACCTGTGATGGCCACTACCTCAAACATGAAGATCAGGATGCTCATGAAATTCTCCTCTGTATCGGTACGGCTGCCAATCTTTCCGACCAAAATCGTATGACCTTGAAGGACTTCCAACTTCACGTCATTCCACCACAAGAAATTATTGACCGTTGGGGTAAGGAATATCCTGACGCTATCAAAAACTCTCGCAAAATTGCCGAGCGCTGTAATGTCGACATGAAGCTCGGGCGTATTTTGATTCCGAAGTTTCCCGTCCCGGAAGGTGAGACCGATAAAACTTATCTCGATAAGTTGGTTTTTCGTGGCTTGGCTTTTCGCTATGGCGGTAAAACTCAGGAAGAGGTACAAGATTGGTCGGTCGAAGAGTGTCGAAAAGTATTGCCTCCAGAAATTCTTGAACGTATCGATTATGAATTAAGCGTCGTTGACCGTATGGGATACAATGGTTACTTCTTGATCGTGCAAGATTTCATTATGTGGGGTAAGACCAAGCGTATTATTTATGGTCCAGGTCGTGGTTCGGCTGCTGGTTCTATTTTGGCTTACGCTTTGCGTATTACCGAGCTTGACCCGATGAAATATGGCCTCCTTTTCGAGCGTTTCTTGAACCCAGACCGTGTTTCCATGCCGGATATTGATACTGACATCCAGGATACTCGTCGCGACGAGGTAATTGAGTATTGTACGGAAAAATATGGTAAAGGTCGCGTGGCGAACATTGTGACGTTTGGTAAAATGATGGCCAAAAACGCCGTACGTGACGTGGCGCGTGTACTTGAAGTGCCCTATGCCGAGGCTGACCGTATCGCCAAGCTTGTGCCAGACCCCGTGATGGGTCACCATGTCAAATTAACCGACGCTATCAAAACCGCTCCTGACCTCAAGCATGAATATGAACATAATCCGGTCGCTAAGCGCGTAATTGATTACGCTTCCAAGCTCGAGGGCACCATCCGTTCTCACGGTGTTCACGCTTGTGGTGTGGTGATTGCGCCAGATGAATTAGTCAAATTCTTGCCACTTGAAGTTTCCGCCAAGGGCCCACTGGCTACCCAGTATCCTTCGACTCAGGTTGAGGAATTAGGTCTACTTAAGATGGACTTTTTGGGTCTTTCTAACCTTTCGGTGATTAATAATGCCTTGCGTATGATTCGTAAGGTGTATCACGATGACGTTGATCTCTATAGTATTCCGCTCGATGACCAAAAATCTTATGAACTTTTACAACGCGCCGAAACCACTGGTGTCTTCCAGCTAGAATCTGCCGGCATGAAGCGCTATTTGAAAGACCTTCGCGCCAGTAGTTTTGAAGATATTATCGCTATGGTGGCCCTTTATCGTCCGGGCCCGATGCAGTTTATTGATTCCTTTATTCGTCGTAAACATGGGGAAGAACCGATTACCTATCTTCATTCTGGTCTCGAGAATGCCTTGAAGTCTACCTACGGTATTTTGATTTATCAGGAGCAGTTCATGCAGATCTCCAAGGAATGGTGTGGCTTTACCGGTGGTCAGGCGGATACGCTTCGTAAGGCGGTGGGTAAAAAGAAAGTCGACCTCATGAATAAGGTGAAGCCGGAGTTTATTAAAGGGGCTCAAGAAGTTGGTGGTGCTACTGAGGAGCAGGCGGAAACTTTCTGGTCGCAGTTACTCGACTTCGCTAACTACTGTTTTAATAAGTCTCACGCCGCGTGTTATGCTCTAGTAGCTTATTGGACGGCCTACCTCAAGGCGCATTATCCAGACGCCTTCATGGCTGCGCTTATGACTTCTGATATGCGCTGGACCGATCGTTTGGCGATTGAGATTGCTGAATGCAAGCGCATGGGTATTAAGGTGTTAGGTCCAGACATTAATCAGTCTTATTCTGACTTCGCTATTGTTGGTGGAGAAAACACCATTCGTTTCGGGTTAGCCGCGATTAAAAGTATGGGTAAGGCCTTGGTCGAAGAAATCGTCATTCCGGAACGTGATAAAAACGGTCCATTCAAGTCGGTTTGTGATTTTGCGGCTCGTGTCGATGGTTCCAAGTTTAATAAAAAATCTTGGGAATCTGCTATTAAGACCGGTGCTTTCGACCGCTTCCATAATCGTACCGATCTTCTTTTTAATCTTGAAGACATTCAGGCTTATGGCGCCAAAGTCCAAAAAGACAAAGCCTCTGGTCAAACTGACCTCTTCGGGATGATGGGTGACGCTGGATCGATTCCAGAACCAGTGATTCAGCCATCACCTACCCAAGTCTCCGAAAAAGACCAACTTCTCTGGGAACGCGATCTGATGGGTCTCTATCTTTCCGCTCATCCACTAGATAAATACGATACTTATTTCGAAGAGCAAACCCATCCGTTTACCCTAGTTACTCCGGAAAATGACGGCAAACAAGTGATTGTTGGGGGTATTATTACCAATATTCGTACCATTCTCACTAAATCCAATACCAAAATGGCCTTCGTGAAAATCGAAAGCAAGACGTCTGAGCTTGAATTTCTGGTTTTCCCGAAAACCTACGAAGAATATAGTGACCGTCTCGCGATCGATAATGTGATTAAGGTTACTGGCCGTATTAACGCCAAAGATAAGGATGGCAATATTACCTCTGACGTGAAGATTATTGCCGATTCCATCTCTGTTCTTTCTGATGATAAACTCTCTTCCTACGAATCTACTGGTACGCATCTAGCTGATCCAGCGGAAGCCCCGAAAAAGGAGTTCCACCGTCGTAAGCCAGCTGGCGAAGAAACCGCCAAGCCAAAGTCTACTGATGTTCCAACTGTCACGATTTCAAAGCCGGCCGCCAAAAAAAGCGATTCTGATAAATCCACATCTGATACTAAGTCAAACTCTACTATCTCTAAGTCAACCAAGCCTGCAGCCGCGAAAACTGCTTCCGCTAAGTCTGATTCCACTAAATCCGCTTTTGTTAAATCTGATTCTACAAAATCTGAGAACGCCAAGTCTGACACCGCAGGTTCTACTAAAACCGCCACATCGGAAGAATCCGAGGCTCCGAAGCGTATCATCGCGCCAGAAGCCGATCCGCGCAGCCTTAAGCTCTTCGTTCTGGTGGAAAATCCCCAAAACACTGCCACGCTCACTTCGATTCGTGAACTTTGTGATGAGTCGCCAGGTTTTTCGGAAATTATTCTCGTACTTAAAGACGGTGAAATTAAAAAACCGCTCCGCATGCCATTCCGCATTGAGGCTAGTCCAGAACTAATCTCCGGCTTAAAGGAATTAGTCGGTGAAAATTCTGTAGTTCTAAAATAGTAGTTACTAAACCAGATTAATCGAATAATTCAACTACAAAAATTAAAAAGCCTATGCTAAAATAATACTAATGAAAAAGGGTGGTCATGAATAAACTTGCGAAGTTTTTGAATGCGCATATTTCTGGTCTGGTTACGGACAAGCCAGAGATTCTTGCAGCTTATTCACGCGATATGAGTGTGCTGGAAATGATGCCACGCTTTCTTTGCATCCCAAAAACTGCGGAAGATATCCAATTCATCTTGCGCTTCAGTGCTAAATTAGCCAAAAAGGGCTATAAACTTCCGATTGGTGTACGTGGCGCAGGTCTCGACACTACTGGCGCCGATCTGACCGACGGACTACTGATTTCCATGGAAAAATTCAATACCATCGAAGAAATTGATACCCGTGAAAGTCTAGTTCGGGTCAAGGCTGGCATTACGCTAGGTGAACTTAATGATGCATTGGCCTTGTTTGGATTAGAACTACCCGTCGTGGCTTTCAGAAAGCAAACTATTGGTAGTTTAATTTCTACCGCCCTTATTGACGAAGCGGCCAAAAAATACGGTAGTATATATTATTTTACCGATCGCATCGAAGTAGTACTGCCGAACGGTAAAATTTTTCAATCCACCAGTCTTACTAAACGCGGTATCAAATTAGCACAATCGAAAATCGATGATGAGAATGCCAAAACTAATACCATGGTCTACGATCTGACCGAAAAAAATCAGGCAGTAATCGCCAAAATTCGTGAATCCGTCCATAATCGCTCCGGCTATCGCATGGTTACCGAGGTAAATCGCGAAAACAAGCCGTTCGATGTGTTGCCAATTTTCTTTGGCGCTCAGGGTACGCTCGGCGTAATTACCGAAGTAATTTTGAAGGTTCAGCCGATTCAATATCATACTCGTCAGTATGTTTTTGAATTTACTTCGATTAATCAAGCCCTTGCCTTTTCTGAAAAAGCCAAAGAGCTTGAACCACGCACCATGAATCTTTATGACGGTCGCATATTTAAGACTCTCGAGAGTCTCGGTCGCAAGGCAAAGCTCCTCGAATCAAATACTGCCACCGCCCAGTCTGCTGCCAAGTTTTATATTTATCTAGATTTTGCAGAAAATTTCTTCCGCATTAAGAAAATTGACCGCGAAATCGAAAAATTGAGACCTTTAGCTGATAAGTCCTATGTCAATCAGGAAAAATACAAAGCTGATTTTAATAATTTTAATTTTGGTCTTAAATTATACCTCAATAGTCACGACGTGGCTGAAAAACTTGCCATCGTGGATAAAACCTCGATCCCAGCCGCCAAATTGCCAGATTTTTTGCGCAATTTACAGCCACTCGAACAAAAATTTCATCAAAGCCTACCTATTTTTGGCTCACTCCTCACCGACCTCTATTCCATTCGACCAGAATTCGGCCTCACGGATATTTTGAATCGCAAAAATCTCATATTCTTCTTGCAGTCGTACGCCAAAAACGTTTACGAAATAGGCGGCTCACTTTCTGGTGGTTTTGCTGAAGGTCGCACTTTGAGTGTAATCACTAGCGCGCGGACTGATCACGAGATTAAAGAATTTTATCATCAAATTCGCCAGGCCTTTGATCCAGACGGTATTATGTCTCCAGGGGTCAAACAAGGCGCTACGCTTACTAATTTTGTTCGCCATTTGCGTGAAGCGCCATTGATCGGTTTTATCGAGTATTAAGCTTGTGGTTTTCCACAGCAAATGTTGTAAATATAACTATCTCTCGATATGTTATAATTAGGGCATGAAAGTTACTATAAAGAATATATCTGAGACTAAGGTGGAAATTACCGTTACTCTAGATAAGAATGATTTGCAGACTGCTAAAGAACAGGCTGTGGCTCGTCTTGCTAAGGAAGTTAATGTTCAGGGCTTCCGTAAGGGTAAGGTTCCTGCCGAAATTGCTGAAAAGCATATCAATCCTAACGCCCTCGCTTCTTCCACTGCCGACATCGCCGTTCGTCGCACTGTACCGCTCGCTTTTTCAGAGGCTAAGAAGGCTCCATTGATGATTCCTAATGTGGAAATTACCAAATTTGTCCCCGATGAAACCCTCGAATACAGGGCTGAAGCTGATATTTTGCCAGACATCAAGCTTGGCGATTTCAAGAAATTGAAAGTTAAACGCGAAGATATCGCCGTCAAAGAAGACGATATTATGGATGTCATCTCTCGTGTACGTGAAGCTTATGCTGAAAAGGCTCCAGTCAAACGTGCTGCTAAGATGGGTGACGAAGTAGTGATCGACTTCGAAGGATCCCTCAATGGCGTGAAATTCGAAGGTGGTGCCGCCAAAGATTTCAAGTTAAAACTCGGTTCTCATGCCTTTATTCCAGGTTTTGAAGAGGGAATCGTTGGCCACGAAACTGGTGACCGCTTCGACCTCGAACTTACCTTCCCTAAAGATTATCACGCGGAAAATCTTGCCGGCAAGAAAACCGTTTTTAACGTTCTCGTTAAGCAAATCAATGAATTTAAGCTTCCAGAACTCGATGATGAATTTGCCAAAAAATGTGGTCCATTCGAAACTTTTGATGCTTTGAAGGCTGATATTGAGAAAAATCTCACCGAACAGAACCGCGTCAAGGCTGATGAGAAATTTAAGGATGACCTCGTCGAAGCTCTCATAAAATCTAGCAAGGTCGAAGCTCCAGCTATTCTAATCGAAGATCAAATCCGCTTCATCCGCCAAGATATGGAACAAAATGCCATGGCTCAAGGTTTCACTCTCGAAGATTACCTCAAGCAGAGCGGTCAAACTGAAGAATCATGGTTGAAAGATGTGAAAACTCTCGCCGAAAAGCGTGTCAAGGCTTCTCTTGTGCTCCAAATTCTCGCTCGTGATCAAAAAATCGAAGTTGAAGACGAAATTGTCGAGGCTAAGATTAATGAGCTTAAAGAAGTTTACAAGAAATCCAAAGAAGCTCTCGAAAGCTTGAAGGATCCCAATGTCCGCCAAGACATCAAGAATCGTCTCACTATCGAGAAAACCTTGAACTTCCTCGTGCAAGAAAATTCTAAGTAAAGTTCGAAATTAATCTCGAAAATTAATCTCGAAATCAAAAAATAACCCCGACCGCAACCGGGGCTATTTTTAGCCAAAAAAAGAACCCCGCCATCAGAGCGGGGCTCGGTAAACATTTAATAAAATTCGTCATCATCACAAAAATAGTCTTCTTCGATATAAGGGCGACTGAAAATACTAAAATTAAAATCAGCACACAAGTAATATTTTTTCCCAGATTTAGAGGTAGCACAATAAATCTTACGCTTTACGACATAATCGATTTCACCCATAATAAAATCACTAATTTCATTAAAAAACCGTTTATGATAATCGACTAGAAGTTTTCTTTTCTTCGCTTTTGGCATCTCGACTTTCTCTAGTTTAATTAGGAAAAATTCCTTATCCGTTAATTCTTGACTTGAACTAAAGAGTCTTACTACAGTGCCTTCTGGGAATTCCATTTTTGGTGTTTCGCATTTTTCAAAAGCATCAAATCGTTCTTCAATCTTCTTATCTAAATCCTCATCATCATTGAGTGACTTAAGGCACCAGGACATACCGACTAGTGACTCTTTTTTTGGAATTAAGTCCTTTGCTTTTTTATGACTACGCATGGTAATCCTCCTTTTTATTTTTTCGAAAAAGCAAAATAAAGCATCCAATAGAAAAACTAAATGCCTTAATGTGCCTATTTGGTATCTATATTTGTTTACCAAATATATTAATATATTGGCATAAACTATAGTACATGTCAATAGTTCGTAATAGCTCAGCACCTTTGCAACAAAATCTTGCATAAAAATAAGGTAGCTC